>JARRQC010000040.1:0-12450 GCA_037382165.1 bacterium
TCTTTCATCACTTCTGACAATACCTTCCTTGGTCATGTTTTCCCTGACGAGCAGGTTGAGGAATTCATTGCCTTTCAGGTCATGCCCGATGACCGCACACAGGATGGCATTCGCGCCCAGCGACTTCACATTGAGCCCCACATTCGCAGCACCGCCCATCCGGTCTTCCCTTTTTTCGACCGAAACGATGGGAACAGGGGCTTCGGGTGAGATGCGTTCGACATAACCCCAGATATAGGAATCGACCATCACGTCGCCGATGATCATTACATTCAGGTTTTCAAATCCTGCAAAGAGTCGTGAAACGGTGGAGGTTGTCAGCATGTTGGATACAAGTTGTATGAAAGGCAAATGTAACAAAACGGAACGAAATAATTCAAAATGGGAAAACCTTTCCCGGACAGAACTGATGGATTCGATCAGTATTTACCGACAGGTAAAATCACCGTGCATCGCATTGGCTGAGTTTGCAGTGTCGATCCTTTTTTACTTCAGGGCAGCAAGTGCAGGCTTGATCCTGTGGATGGCTTCACGGATGTGGTCTTTGGATGCGGCATAGGAGATGCGAATGCACTCCGGAGAGCCGAAAGCTTCACCCGGTACAAGCGCGACAAAAGCCTTCTCCAGCAGGTAGATACTGAGATCGGTACTGTTCCTGATGGTGGTTTCACCATTAGACTTTCCAAAGTAATAACTGAAATCAGGAAAAAGGTAAAAAGCGCCGTTGGGCACATTGGTTTTTACTCCCGGGATCTCTTTCAAGAGTTCGATCAGCAGGTTCCGCCGTTCATGGAAGGAGGAAACCATGTGTCGGAGGTCCTGCGATTCCTGAGGTGGCGTATTGATCGCTTCAAGCGCTGCCATCTGTGAAATGGTACCTGCGCCCGAAGTGTATTGTCCCTGTAATTTGGAGCAGGCATCCGCAATGACCTGTGGTGCCGCAATATAACCGATTCTCCAACCCGTCATGGCAAATCCCTTGGATACACCATTTACAACTACCGTTTGCTCCTTGACAAAAGGAAACGAAGCAATGCTGTTGTGTTTTCCCTTGAAAATATTGTACTCATAGATCTCATCCGAAATGATGACAATATGGGGATGGTCTCTGAATATTTCGGCAATGGCTGCCAGTTCTTCTTCGGTATAGACCGAACCGGTCGGATTGGAGGGCGAACTGAACAGGAAAGCTTTTGTTTTAGGCGTGATGGCTGCCTTCACCTGCTCGGGTGTTACCTTAAAATCATCGGTAATGGTGGTTTCTACGAATACCGATTCGCCTTCCGCGAGCTTGACCATGGAAGGATAGGATACCCAGTATGGGGTGGGGATGATGACCTCGTCGCCCGGATTCAGGATGCACATCAGCACATTGGCGATGGATTGCTTGGCACCGTTGGAAACAACCACCTGGGACGGGTTGAAATCAAGGTTGTTATCCCTTTTCAGTTTCCTGGCTATGGCTGTCTTCAATTCAGCAAAACCGGGTACGGGTGGATAGTGGGTAATGTTGTCGTCTATGGCTTTCTTACCCGCATCCTTGATATGCTGTGGTGTATCGAAATCGGGCTCGCCGATACTCAGGGCGATCACGTCAACGCCCTGCTCTTTCAACGCCCGGCTTTTACTTGTCATTTCAAGTGTTGCCGAGGCTTTCATGCCCAGTATACGTTCAGCTAAGATTGATTTGTCCATCCGAATGGTGTGTTGAAAATGAAAAGGGCAAATATACTGATTTCTAACTGCTCCTTTTGAGGAATATTTATGCATCAATTCAAAATTTATCGACATAACCCATCGATCAAAGCGCGTTGGTTTTGTAACCTTAGAAATCTTGCAGCGGAAATATTTCGTTAATTTGTGAACTTAACTTTTGTATTTAATCCAGGGAAAATGATCACTACAAGCTGTGCACTCCTTTTTGCCATACCGGTATTGCTTTTACTTGTCACCATCGTGTATGTGCCCCTATATGTTTCCCGGCAAAACCGGGAAGTGATGAACTATCTCAAAGAATACCTTGAACTCACGCGGGATATCTCTCATGAGAACCGGCGCAAAGAGATGGAAAAATCAAGGATAAACCTGACCTTGCAGGCATTTGAAAGGATGATGCTGTTCCTGGAAAGGATCAATCCCCCAAACCTGTTGAAAAGGGTCATGACACCGGGTTTGAAAGCCACCACCCTGCAATCCTTGCTGTTGAGTAATATCAGGGAAGAATATGAACATAACATGTCGCAGCAGCTTTACATCAAAGATGAAACCTGGGAACTGATCAAATCAGCCAAGGAGGAGGTGGTCAGTATGATTAACCTGACCGCTTCAAAAATTGAGCAGGAGGCTTCCGCTGCCGATTTCGCCAAAAAGTTATTGACAGAGGAATATGCCGGGGGGAAGAGGTCCATTGAGAAAGCCACCAAACGATTAAAGCAGGATTTGAAGGATACTTTTTAACTTTACCCTTTTGAAACAAAGGTTAATATCATCAGGAAAATCAGTTTTATCGGTTCAGGCAATGTAGCTTCACATCTTGCAGGCGCTTTCCGTGAGAAAGGATTGCCCATTGCCGGTGTATTTTCACCTACGAAAACACACGCAGCTTCTTTTGCCGCACAATTCGGATGCAGCGTCTACGATACCCCGGCTGCGATCAGTCCCGACAATGACCTGATCCTGTTGTGCATACCGGACGACAGGATCGCTGAGGTGGCCAAAGCGTTAACGCATCACCGGGCGGTCATTGCCCACACTTCCGGAAATACTTCGATAAAATACCTTTCTGAAAATAAAAGATATGGCGTATTTTACCCCCTGCAGACCTTCTCGAAAGAACGTAAGGTAGATATGAAACAGGTGCCGGTCTGCCTGGAAGCTTCTGATGCCGAGACCATGGACTTGCTGCAATCCCTGGCCGGGATGATCAGTGAATCGGTGCATGTCATGAATTCCCGTCAGCGGAAGTATCTCCACCTGGCGGCAGTCCTGGTCAGTAATTTCACCAACCACCTCTACGGACTTGCCTCTGATTTTCTGGCCGACAGGGAAATAGACTTTGAACTGCTTAAGCCGCTTATTTTGGAATCGGCAAAAAAAGCGGTGGATATGGATCCCCAGCAGGCACAAACCGGACCGGCAAGAAGAGGGGACCGGGATACCATCGGCAAACATCTCCGCCTGCTGGAAGGAGATGAGGATATTAAAGCGCTTTACCGCTTGATTACAGAACAAATCGTGAAAAAATATCATGAGTAATTACAAAGCACTGCTTCAGAACGTAGACACCTTTATTTTTGACTATGATGGTGTCATGACAGACGGGAGGGTCATCCTCATGGAAGATGGACAGCCGTTGCGGATGGCCAATGTGAAAGATGGCTATGTCCTGCAATTGATCGTCAAACTGGGATTCAATGTGGTGATCATCTCCGGTGGATTTTCCCGGTCCATGGAAAACAGGTTTGAATCGCTGGGTATCAAGGATGTATACCTGGGAACAAAAAACAAGGAGGTGGTACTTGATAACTATTTGAAAGAGCGCAATATAAACCCGGATCATGTGGTGTATATGGGTGATGACATCCCGGATTACAGGGTGATGCAGCTTGTCGGGATTCCGGTTTGCCCGGCAGATGCGGCCGAAGAGATCAAGAAGATCTCCATTTATATTTCCGACAAGAACGGGGGAGAAGGCTGCGTACGCGATATTATCGAGCAGGTCCTGAAAGTCCAGGGTAAATGGATGAGTGAAGAAGCTTACAGTTGGTAAATGACCGAGAAAAGCATGATGATATTAAAACTTATCCGCTGGCCCAACCTGGTGATGATCCTGGCAAGCATGACCCTTGTCCTGCTGTTTGTCATTCAGCCAGGACTCCAGATCGCCTGGTTTGCCGGAGGATTGGATATATTTCAGTTTGTCATCCTTGTTGTCGCCACCCTGTTGGTCACCACGGGAGGTTATGTGATCAATGACCTGTTTGACCTGGAGGCGGATCGTATCAACAAGCCGGGAAAGAACCTGGTAGGAACTAAATTTTCGGTGGCTAGTATCCAAACGATATACTGGATCCTTACCCTGCTCGGAGTACTGGCCGGCGCCTGGTTATCATGGTCGGTAGGTCGCCTGGGAGCCAGTTTGATCTTCTTTTTTTCAGCAGGGTTGCTCTGGTTTTACTCAGAAAGATACCAGTGCATGCCATTGGTGGGGAATCTCGTCGTTGCATTCCTCAGTGCACTCTCATTTTACATCGTATGGATCTTTCAGTTCCTGGCGCTAAAAACGGAACCCTACATTTTTACCTATGCCCAGGGTTCTTTTCCCTTAGTCAGCCGTTTCATGTTGATCTACGGAGGATTTGCCTTTTTCGTAAGCTTATTGCGGGAGATCGTAAAAGATGTGGAAGACCGCGAAGGCGATGAACGGTTTGGATGCGGAACCATGGTCGTGGTATGGGGTTTGAAAGCTTCCCGTATCGCTGCTGCCATTGTCTCGGGACTGTGCCTGGCAGGAACCATCCTGGTGCTGATCTTTTTCCTGGAAGCCCGTTTTTATTACCTCTTTGGTTATTTCATTGCCATCGGTTTACTCTTTGTGTATGCTTTTGCCCTGGTCCTTTCCGGAAAGAAAAGATCTGACTTTAAAAGGCTGTCTGTTTTTATCAAGCTGCTGATGGTGGTGGGAATAGCCTCCATGGTACTTGTTTATTTTGAATTGGTTCGCTGATAAGGAGTTAATGAAACGCTTTTTGAAACAGGGCTGAAGTTATGCTTTTAGAGAAACTGGAAAAATACGATGTGATCCTTGCCTCGGATTCTCCCAGACGCAAACAACTGCTTGGGGAAATGGGTATCCGTTTCAGGAAGGAATCCGTGGGGGTTAGTGAGGAATACCCTGTTGATCTGGCACCCCGGCAGATAGCCGAATACCTGAGCAAGAGAAAAGCCGGCGCCTTTGAAAAGACCAGGTTGCAGGAAAACTCCTTGTTGATCACGGCCGATACCATCGTCACCCTTGATGAGCAGGTGCTGGGAAAACCGGCGCACCGGGAGGATGCCATCCGGATTCTCCGGTCCCTTTCGGGAAAACCGCACGATGTGATCACCGCGGTTACCCTGAAGACCAGGGAGAAGGAGATGACCTTTTCGGTGGTTACAAAGGTCTTTTTCAAAGAACTTGCCGACGTAGAGATCAATTATTATATCGACTGTTTCAAGCCTTATGACAAAGCCGGTGCGTATGGCATCCAGGAATGGATAGGTCATGCGGCCATAGAAAAGATCGAAGGATCCTACTTTAATGTCATGGGGCTTCCCACACACCGGTTGTACGAGGAGCTCAGCCGCTTCATTTAGTTTTTCTGGCACACTTTTCTCTATTTTAAAAAGTAAAACGCAAGAACATGGGAAAGAAAATTTTCAGGACGATCATCAATTATTTCTTCCAGGGGCTTTTATTCATAGCACCGATAAGCATTACGGTCTGGGCCATCGTCGCAACCTTTGATTTTATCAATGGCCTGCTGCAGGGGTATATCGATGAATGGCTGGGTATGGATATCCCCGGACTGGGACTCATTTTATTGCTGATCGTCATTACCCTGGTGGGATTGCTGGGATCGACCATCTTTTTCCGTCCCGTCATCGGTTATTTTGACCAGTTGCTCGCAAAGGCACCACTGATCAAGATTGTTTATACAGCCGTCAAAGATCTTGTTTCAGCCTTTGTGGGCAAGAAAAAAAGATTCAATGAACCGGTTCTGGTAAAGATCAGCAGGGATTCAGACCTTGAAAAGATCGGTTTCGTCACCAGTCGTGATCTGGGAATATTGGGTCAGCAAAATGAAAAAGTAGCGGTATATTTGCCCCATTCATATGCCTGGTCGGGAAACCTGTTCATCGTTCCGGCAGCGAATGTAAAACCGATCAAGGCCTCACCGACAGAGGTGATGAAATTTGTTATTTCTGCCGGCGTGACGAATTTTGAGGAGAAAGAAAAATGAGTGCAAAACCATTGATACTGGTAACCAATGATGATGGGATCAAAGCCCCCGGGCTGAGAAAGCTGATCACCATCATGCGGAAATTCGGGGAAGTTGCCGTCATTGCCTCCGAACATGTGATGTCGGGTATGGCCCATGCGGTGACGATCCAGACGCCCCTCATGCCGCGGCTGATCAACGAGGAGCCGGGTTACCGCGAGTTCATGACCAACGGTACACCTTCCGACAATGTTAAACTCGGCAAGCACAGGCTGCTGGAACGTACGCCGGACCTGGTGGTTTCCGGCATTAACCACGGTTCCAACGCTTCGATCAACATCATCTATTCAGGCACCATGGCCGCCGTGCTGGAAGCTTCCATTGACGGTATCCCTGCCATTGGATTTTCGCTCATGGATTATATGCCAGATGCGGACTTCAGCCATGTGGAAGCGTGGATCAGCAGGATAACTGAAAAAGTGCTGATAGAATGTTTACCTGATGGAGTATGCCTGAATGTTAATATTCCCCGAAAATCCGAATCCCCGATCAGGGGCATGAAAGTATGCAGGCAGGCCAGAGCGCGCTGGGAAGAAGAATTTGAAGAACGGAAAGATCCTTACGGCAGGACCTACTACTGGCTGGGCGGCCGGTTTGTTAATGGCGACGGCCGACCTGAGACGGATGAAAAAGCGCTGAGTGAGAACTATATTTCCATTGTTCCTGTGCAACATGATTTTACCGCGCACGAATATGTGAAGAAGTTGAAATTTGATTGACGATACCCGATGTGGAACAAACTGCTGAACCAGGATAATTATTTGCTGGGAATTGCCATTGGACTGGCGCTCCCGGTGATCTTCTATGCATTGCTTTACCTGCTGGACATGGGCGTGGTGGCAGCATTCGGACAGCACATGCTTCGCAAACAGGAGTATTTGCTCTTGCTGAGCATTGCCATCAACCTTTTCCCCATCAAGTACTATTTTGTGAACCTGCAATTCGATAAAACCGGGCGGGGTGTACTCGTCATTACCTTTGTGAAGACTTTACTCTATTTTGTACTCTCCTAAGCGGCTCTCTATGAAGTATTACATCATCGCCGGCGAAGCTTCGGGTGATATGCATGCGGCAAACCTGATGAGATCTATCAGGAAGGGTGACCCGGGTGCACAATTCAGGGTATGGGGTGGTGACCGGATGGAAGCCCAGGGTGGAACCATTATTAAACATTACCGGGACCTTGCCTTTATGGGTTTTGTGGAAGTACTCATCAATCTTCGTACGATACTCGGGAATATCAAATTTTGCAAACAGGACATTGTCGATTATCAACCCGATGTCGTCATACTGGTGGATTACCCGGGCTTTAACCTCCGCATTGCCAGATTTGCCAAAAACAAAGGTTTTAAAGTTATTTATTACATCTCACCCCAGGTGTGGGCCTGGAAGAAATCCAGGGTCAAAACGATCAGGAAATATGTTGACCGGATGATCGTCATCCTCCCTTTTGAAAAAGACTTTTATGCGGAGTACGGGATGGATGTGGATTTTGTGGGGCACCCCCTGCTGGATGCCCTGGAAAGTGAAAATATAGAAGGTAAGGCGGAATTCCTCAGGAAAAATAACCTGACGAACGATCCTATCGTGGCGCTGCTGCCGGGGAGCCGGAAGATGGAGGTGGAAAAAATGCTGAAGATCATGCTGCAGGTTGTCCCCCATTTTCCCGTTTACCAGTTTGCCATTGCGGGGGTGTCTACCGTGCCTGTGGAATTGTATGAACGCCTGGTCGGCAGCCTGCCTGTAAAGATACTGATCGGGCAATCGCATGATCTGCTCTACCATGCCGATGCGGCGCTGGTGACCAGCGGAACGGCTACCCTGGAAACGGCCCTGATCGGTGTGCCTGAAGTGGTGTGTTATAAGGGAAATCGAATCTCTTTCGAGATCGCAAAGCGGATTGTGGATGTAAAATACATTTCACTGGTAAACCTGGTGATGGACCGCCAGGTCGTGACCGAACTCATCCAGCAGTCGCTGAACGAGAAAAACCTGAAACTGGAGCTCGACAGGATCATCAACGATGAGAACAACCGCTCCCGTATGCTATCAGATTATGGGGAACTGAGAAGAAAGCTCGGGGAAACAGGGGCTTCCAAACGGGCGGCAGACATTATTTTGAGCGAGCTTTCGCACTGATTTCCATTCCAAATCCAGTTCCCAAAGCATATCACATTTTTTGTAAATTAGTGGAGACTAAACCATTAATTAATGAATTGGAGTTCCCGCCCTTTCCTGCGGTTGCTGTTGTTTTTCGTGTCCGGAATTTTAACTGCCTGGAACCTCAGACATCTGCTTGAAAATGTCCTGCTTTTCCTCAACCTGTTACTTTGTTTTCTTCTTCTTGTAAACCTGCTGCTTCATATGACATCATGGCTATCCTGGAAATTCAGGCATATCCACGGGCTTGTTCTCGGATTACTCATTTTTACCCTTGGCTTCTGGATGACCCGTCTGCAATGCACAGGGATGTACAGCATACCATCAGGGGAGGAAAGGTATTATTGCGGAAAGGTTGTGGGAGAGCCCGTGGAAACGGAAAAGGCCATCAAGGTGTTGCTTTCGGTAAGGGAGATGAATGATCCCGGGGACCGGCATCCCGATGCCCACCGGGTGATGGCGTTCATGGCCAGAGAAAATTACAGGGATTCCTTACAGCCGGGAAGCCTTGTGGCCTTTCGTGCCGCCCTTCAAAAGCCGGATAGGCCGACAGACCCTTATGTTTTCGATTCTGCCCGCTTTCTGGCTTTGAATCGTATTTACCATACCGTTTTCCTGAGAGAAGGAGAATGGCAAAAGCTGGAGGGGCAAACTGATTTTTCCATCCGCAATGTTGCTCTCGGCCTGCGTGCGAGCCTTCTGCGTCAATTATCCGGTGCAGGCCTGTCGGGCCGTGAGTTTGCCGTCACTTCCGCCATTTTACTGGGGTACGATGAGCTGATGGATGAGGAGCTGTCTCAGGATTTCCGGAATGCCGGTGCGATGCATATCCTCTGTGTTTCCGGATTACATGTAGGTATCGTTTACCTCGTCATCCATTTCATCTTTAATTTGTTACTGAAACACCAGCGCTGGAAATATCTTCGGGCTGCCCTCTTGATGATCACCATCTGGTCTTATGCCCTCTTGACCGGCTTGTCGCCCTCGGTGCAAAGGGCGGGCCTGATGTTGACGGTTTTTATCATCGGCGGCCTGACGGAAAGGGAGCGCGATGCTTACAATACCCTGGCGGCCTCCGCCATGCTGATGCTGGTCATCGATCCGCTGCTGATCTTCAATATCGGCTTTCAGCTTTCCTATGCGGCAGTAGTGGGGATCCTGGCTTTCCACAGGCCGATATATGGCCTGCTTTATCTTAAAAATAAAGTACTGGATAAATTATGGTCTGTATTTGTCTTATCCCTTGCTGCCCAGCTCGGTACATTTCCCTTGTCTGTCCATTATTTTCATTTCTTCCCGACCTGGTTCTGGCTGACCAACCTGTTTCTTTTTCCGCTTTCCATTGGCATTGTGGCGACAGGCTTTTTATTCCTGGTGGGCTTCTGGATCCCATATTACTCAGATCTACTTGGACTTGTGTTAAGCGGGTTGGTAAAAGCCATGAACGGGCTGGTCATGTTTGTTGAAAAGCTGCCCGGTTATGGTCTGGACGACCTCTATTTTCCATGGATATTGGTTGTCCTGATTTACATGCTGATTGCAGTCTCATTGCAACTGTTTATTTTCAGGAGGATCCGGTTCCTGTTACCATTTGTGATCCTGGTTTTCGGTCTTGCATTTTATCAGTTTGTAGTTAGTCTGAAAACCATTCCCCGGAAGCAGCTTGTGATTTCTGCTATCCGGGGTCATACTTCAATTGATTTTGTGAGGGGAGAGCAAGCGATCGTCCTGGCGGATAGCGTACTGGTGAATGATAAAAATAAGTTTGATTACCTGAAGAGAAACAGTTTGATCGCGCGTCACTTAGAATATAAGCTATATCCGGATGATACCATTCATACAGAAAGAGGAATGGATTTTTATTTCGATGGAACCTATGGTTATTTTGGAAAGATCCGGTTTGCCATTTGGGAAGGGCGTAAAGGAAACGCTTTCCGGGAAGGGACAAAACTTGATCTGGACCTGCTCGTGCTTCGGGGCAGGAAAAAAGTAGATCTCGCATCCCTAATGAATGGTTACGATTTTGACCTATTGGTCATCGACGGTTCGGTACCTGGTTATCAGCGAAATAGAATACTGAAAGCCTGTGAGGAGTGCGGAATAAATTATCATGATGTAAGGGTTGATGGTGAGTTGGTTTTTTCTGCCGGAGAAAATAAATAATTATTTTTGGAGATTTGGAAAAAGGGCGTATTTTTGCAGACCCAAATTTGGGAAAGTTCATTAGAAGATTGGTCCGGTAGTTCAGTTTGGTTAGAATACATGCCTGTCACGCATGGGGTCGCGGGTTCGAGTCCCGTCCGGACCGCTAATTACAAAGGGAGCAAATGATGCTCCCTTTTTTATTGCCCTTGCTACATATACTCTTTAGCAAAGAAAAAAACCGGCCCCCTGCCCAAATACAATTGCTCAAAATGGCAGTATGACAGATTGAAATGAGCTAAAGTGTCCCTACCATATCATCCGCTGGTTGTCCTTAGCAAAGAGCATCGTTAATACACCCACGGCACCAGCCGCTTTGTCCGCCTTTTGTATTCGCGGTATGACATGCCCGATTGTTCGTCCAGCAGCTTTTCTTCGATGCGGATGCGGTGGATGAATGCGAACAGTACCGGGATGAAAATGACCAGGGTGCTGATCCAGTTGTTGAGTGATAGGCCCATGCCCAGGAAAGATAGCAGGGACCCGGTGTATGACGGGTGGCGGATATATTTGTACAGCCCTTTCTTTACCAGGCTGTGCTCCGGGTCAATGGCCAGGTCCACAGTGAAAAACCTGCCGAGGGTGCGGATGGCGATAAACCGCAGAGGGGTGCGCTGACCAGGTTGGCAATGGTAATTCCTGCAGTCAGCGCGATGATGATGGTTCCCCAGAGTATCCTTAAGGAATGATTGTCCGGACTGTCTTCCTTGCGGATCTTCGACCTGAACAGCCGGTTCAGCAAGACCTCCGACAAAAACCAGCTGACCCAGACCACCGTGAAAATGTTCATCGTCAATTTATATACGTGACACCTGTTCTTTAATAGAATGGTAAATCCCATCAGTGAAATTATATAATTTACTGATTTATATTAAATTCTTTATCTGTATAAATAAAAAGCGCGTCACGTAGGGCGCGCTTCAGGGAGTATATGAAACAATAAAAGCCACAAGTCTGCCGCTTCCCCTGCGGCCAAAACTTATTTATTCAATGCGGTATCACAGTTTTCCAACATGACGCAGCAGGCGATCTCTTCCGTGTTGAACGGGATGTCGGTAATGTCAGCTTCGGCTTCAAAGGTGAATTCCCTGGCGACAGCCCCGGTGGCTACCCATGCAGTGTTGAAAGGGATATCATTTATATAATCTTCTTCTTCCGTGTCGTAATTTATATGCAGTAATTCTTCCAGTTCCCAAAGTGCAGCCACATCTGCAGTGCTGAACGGGATGTCGTTTACGCTGCCTTCGGCTTCAAATGAGAATTCGCTGGCGACGGCCCCGGTCGCTACCCATGCAGTGTTGAAGGGGATGTCATTTATATAATCTTCTTCTTCCATCTCGAAGTTCACATGGAGTGATTTTTCAAGTTCGTAGACTGCTGCCACTTCTTCCGTATTGAAAGGAATGTTGTCAACATACGCCTCTTCTGCCATGTCATACTCAGTTTCCATGGCTTTTTTCATGGTATAGCTTTCAACGACGGCTTCCGTGCTGAAAGGAATGTCATCAACGTAGGATTCATCTTCAAAATCGATGGCAAGGGTCATCATTTCATCTACAACCCATTCTGTGGAGAAAGGGATGTCGTCGATGTAAGTTTCTTCTTCAAATTCAATTCTCTTTTTGTGTGCAAAAGTGTTGGTTGCAAACATGATGGCGATGATCAGGAGCAGGGCCGGGAGTTGTGTTCTTGTTTTCATGACTTGATGCTTTTTTGATTGTTTCATGAAGCAAATCTAGGGTGAAAACAGGGCCGTGTAAATGCTTATTCGGTGAGTGGCGAAGGTTGGTCGGTGAATGGAGGAAATGCATGTAGCGACGTAGACGACGTAGCGATGTAACGATATTCGAAGGACGGACAGACCTTCGCTACATCTTATAGATCGCGCAATCGTAAACATCGTTCCATCTCCCTGGATGTAGCGATGCAGACGACGTAACGATGTAACGATATTCGAAGGACGGACAGACCTTCGCTACATCGTAAAGATCGCGCAATAGTAAACATCGTTCCATCTCCCTGGATGTAGCGATGTAGACGACGTAGC
>JARRQC010000041.1:0-13912 GCA_037382165.1 bacterium
ACAGCGATAATGTCGGGTGTTGTTACCTACAATTCATCGGATCCTGAAGTCGTCGGGGAAAACTGCTGGTTCAAGGTAACCGATTATGGGGAAGGACAAAATACAGATGAGATTTCTCTCTTCTATTGGGCCCCGGATCCGCAAGCACTGGAAGATTGCAATACAGACATGGATGTAGGTATGTTCCCGATAACTGGTGGTAATATCCAGGTAAAATAAATGGTTTAGTCTGTATCCTTTAGCCAATATAAACGTACATCCTTAACATAATCATCTTGGATTTTGTAACGTATTATTATTGATTATTTGCAGACTTAATTTCTCCCGGGATATTTTGTGAGTTTCAAAAATGATACGTTAACCCAAGCATTACGACATGTGTTAAAAGTTATTTTTATTTAATTAAAGAGGCTGCCTTATAGGATCAGCCTCTTTTTATTATGCATTATAATAATTAGAAAGAAAAGTCATAACCAGCTTACTAAACCAATGAGGAAAAATTCTCCTATGATGGTTACTAAGGCTTTTTTAAGTCATTTATTTTCCAGAAATAGAGGAGAAAATTCGGTCAATTCATTGCCATCGTACTTCATAAAGGTTGTCCGCCAAAGAGTCGATAAGATTTTTACCAAAGGTTTGTCAGTCCGAAATGTAAATATCTTCGACTTTAAGTTGTCTAAAACCTTTGCTGCAGATTTCCTTTAATCCCTTATCTTTCTCAACAAAATTGGCCTGAATACAAATAGGGAAGTCACTATCAGGATCAGTGTGATGAATAGAAATGGCGATACCTGAATTTGTTCGTATACTGAGAATCCAATGGCAAAAACGCAAAATGTGGATCCCAGCAATGAAAACCACCTGTATTTGATGCGTTGTTTGAAAGCGATCCAGTTGACCACACCGAAAGTGAGCAGGAAAATGATGCTGGCGACATCAACCAGATCATTCAGGTTACCGATGATCGCCAACAAAGCTGAGAGGGAAGAGATGACAATGATCGAGTATATGGGCATATTTTTGCTGTTTTCTTTTACAAACAACTGGGGAAGGTCTTTCTTTTCTGCCACGCTCTCCATTAGGCGGGAGGTGGAAAACAGGGTGGCATTGATGGCAGAACCCGTAGAAAAGGCGGCTGCTATTGTTACCAGGATCAATCCTGAGATTCCCATGGCTTGCTTTCCTGCTACTGACAGGGCAACTTCTTTCTGTTCAATTAAGGCCTCTGCTCCCACCAGCATGGTTGCCCCGAAGGTAACCAGCACATAGATTATAATAACGGAAATAACAGCCCAGAATGTCGCTCCCGGCAGCGTTTTGTTGGGTTTTTTCAGATCATCGTAATCATAGGATAATAGCTGAAAACCCTCATAGGCCATAAAAATGGTGGCCGCGCCAAGGATGGCCGCGGACCACGGTTGGGGATCAATCCCTTCAGTGAGCTTTCCCATTTTCCAGTCTACCATGCCAAAAGCGGCAAGCCCAAGCAATACCAGCAGTTTCCCGTAAACCGTAATGATTTCGACGCGGGTTGCATTGGCAACCCCCCGCAGGTTAATAAAAGTGAATGTCGCTATGATCAGCAGTGCAAGGACACGGGGCAGCCAGGCACCCAGTTCAAGCACATGAGCCACATAATGACCAAAGGTAAAGGCGTAGACTGATAAAGTCAGCACATATCCAAGGATCAAAACCCAGGAAAGACTTCCCGCGAAACCTTCATGATGGATCTTTCTCAAAAAGGTGAAGGCACCTCCGCTTTCTCCGTATTTGATGGACAACTGGCTGTAGCTGTGGGCCGATATGAGGGCAATCACCCCGGCCAGGACAAAACTGAGCCACGCCCATTCCCCCGCCGTTTGTATGATAACCCCAAGTACGGAGAAGATGCCTCCCCCTACCATGCCACCCACCGCCATGGACCAGGTGGCATTGAAGTTCATTTTGGATTTTGAGTCAGACACAGAATAAAACCTTAATAAACTGTAAAGTTATTCGGGCAGTTTGCCTTCTTTTTCATTTCATGGATAAAGATAGCAAGGTTAAAATGAGAACACAAAGTCCGATGACCTAAACTTTGTTGACTTTCTTTTTTAAGCAAAAACTAATCACACTGCATGCTATTCAATAATTAATTTCTTTGTGGGCTACGGCCTGAGGTCGTGTATTCTCATTTAGCGATCTTAATCACCTTACCCGAAGCCAAATATCGTCCGGCTTTCAGCATGAAATAATAAATCCCGGAAGGAAGGTCAACAGGTGTCCATATAAATTGATGAGAACCTGCTGGCTGTGGTTGCTCGACAACACCAACTTGTTTTCCGAATGGGTTGAAGAAAATGATATGCACCATTTGGGGTTTGTCAAGATAGTATTTTATGTTTGTTGAGATGTGGAAAGGATTCGGTGTTGCAGTGCAGCGGATATTCTCCGTAAGGATGTTTTCATGTAAAGAAACCGTTGGATTGGGATAAAAGTTAAAAACGATCCCTTCATCGGGTACGCCATCGAGCAGGCAGCCGCCGTAAGGCCCTTCCATATCGACCCAGTCCCAGGATGGTAAATTTGGATACCCATAGAGACAAAGACCCCAATAATCCTCAATTTCCCAAAACCTGCAACCTGGACCATCATTATAACCAAAGGAGTCATCACTGGTTTGGCTTGCGCCGTAATGTATTTCTATCCGGTTCGAGCCTTCGCACACCCAGATCTGAAAATTCACATAGTCATCCGGATCATCATCTCCGTCAACTTCCCTGATTCCGGCATTGATCCACTGTATCTTCAGGATTTGATCCCCGGGTTCTCCTACTATTTCGTAATCAATCGGTGAAAGGGATTCGTCGGTGCCATTGTCCAGCAGCAACGGCCAGCCGCCCCATTCGCTTCCCCATATCCAAACGCTCCGGTTGGAAGTGCCGGGAAATGTTATCCCAATGCCGGCGTTGACCACCAGGTTATTATACACGGTACCGTAAATCTCAAAATCGAAACTAAAATCGATCGGATAATCAGACTCACCATTCCATACCTCACCCTCGTACTAATGAATAATATCCAAATCAGAGAAGACAGCTTTTTCATAACAGGAGATATTTAGGCTTTGACCTGTTAAATATAAGCAATAATCAGCTAATCTTCTAATTGCAATATGTTGTCGCCTGGTTAAAAAAAGTAAATCCCGAAGCAATGATGGAAGGTTTTTAAATGGTTCTTTTTTAGCTTGGCTCAGGGTTGCCATAAATGTCAATTTAGCTCACCAATCACTATTTTCTAATCACAAAAATCACCCGGAAAAAGGTCTACAGCTTGCCCTGAACAAAATTTTCCAGGCTTACCAGATCAGCCGTAAACCTCCGGATACCCTCCGAAAGCTTTTCCATCGCCATGGCATCTTCATTCAGCATCCACCGGAACGACTTTTCGTCTGTAGGTATGCGATCAATGGACAATTCCCTGGAATGGTCCGCATCAAGCTTTTGGTTCACAGTATTTTCATCCATTTCTTCCAGCGCTCCGAGCAGCTTCGGGGAGATCGTCAGCAGGTCGCAGCCGGCCAGTTCCAGGATCTCACCCGTATTGCGAAAGCTTGCACCCATCACCTCGGTCGGGTAGCCAAACTTCTTGTAATAGTTGAAAATATCCTTCACGGAATGCACTCCGGGGTCTTCTTCGGGTTCAATATGGTCTACCCCGCGGTCCTTTTTGTACCAGTCGTAGATCCTTCCAACGAAGGGGGAGATCAGCCGGACACCCGCTTCGGCGCAGGCTACGGCCTGTATTTTGCTGAAGAGCAGGGTCAGGTTACAGTGTATCCCTTCTTTCTCAAGTACTTCCGCGGCACGTATCCCTTCCCAGGTAGCCGCGATCTTGATCAGGATACGCTCCCGGGAAATCCCTTCCTTCTCATACATTCCGATAAGCTGCCGGGCTTTGGCAATGGTCCCTTCAGTGTCGAATGACAGGCGGGCATCCACTTCGGTACTTACCCTGCCGGGAACGATCTTCAGGATCTCCATGCCGAAATTCACCGCCAGCCGGTCGAGGCAGTATGATAACCGTTCATTTGACGATTTATTCCGGGCTTGCCGGACAGCATTATCAATCAGATGGTCGTATTTGCTGTCTTTCGCCGCAGCATAGATCAGGCTGGGATTGGTGGTCGCATCCATGGGTTTGTATTTCCGCATGGATTCAAAATCTCCGGTGTCGGCAACGACCGTAGTGAATTGCTTTAATTTTTCGAGGGCGGTCATAAAATTAGTTTTGGGTTTTAAGTTTTGAGACTTAATCAACTTCGCTACATCATTACATCGTCCAGATCGCTCAATCGTTTACATTCTATAAGTCTTTGGTTTTTAGCCTAAAGTCTTGAGAAATACAGGCTGTAACTTTCAAATTCAAATTTCAAATACAGAATCTACAATCTTAAGTCCAAGGTCTCAGTTGCCGGATTCCGGATCGTCCCAATTCCCCATATCCTTATTTGCTGTATTTACCCTATTCTCTCTATTTGACCTCGCTCCCGTTATCAATATCTTCCGTAGGACTGACAAAGCACAGCTTCCCTTCCGTGTCTTCAGCCATCAATATCATCCCCTGTGACTCAATGCCACGCAATTTGCGGGGGGTAAGATTGACCAAAATGCTTACCTTTTTTCCCACGATGTCTTCCGGTTTGTAAAATTCAGCAATACCGGAGACCACCGTACGCTGGTCAATACCTGTATCGATCTTCAATTTCAGCAGCTTCTGGGTCTTGGGCACAGCTTCCGCTTCCAGGATGGTTCCGGTACGGATATCCATTTTCATAAAATCCTCAAAGGTAATTTCCTCTTTTACAGGCTTTGCAGCAGGGGCTGAAGATTCATTCTCTACTTTGGTGCTCATCAGTTTTTCAATTTGGATCTCAATGGCTTTATCTTCAATTTTTTCAAATAGGAATTCCGGCTTGTTCAGTTTATGGCCTGAAGGAAGCAATTTCGGATTGCCGGCATCTGACCACTTGTCTTCCTTCATGTTCAGCATATTACGCAATTTATTTGCAGAAAATGGTAAGAAGGGTTCGGAAAGAATCGCGAGGTTAGCGGCAATCTGCAAGGAGGTATTCAATATCAGCTCC
Source organism: bacterium (assembly GCA_037382165.1). Taxonomy (GTDB): domain Bacteria; phylum Bacteroidota; class Bacteroidia; order Bacteroidales; family F082; genus JAADID01. The sequence continues at coordinate 5,126 of JARRQC010000041.1, forward strand.
ACTTTTTGCCTGTCGGTCTTAATCAGTTTCCAGGGTTCCTGGTCAGTCAGGTATTTGTTGCCAAGGCGGGCAAGGTTCATCAGCTCAGCCAATGCTTCCCGGAAACGGAACCTGTCGAGGCTGGCTGCTATCTTTGCAGGATAGCCCTTGATTTCAGCGTATACCTGATCCGCTTCTTTGTCAGGCTGGCCGGCTTCAGGTACTACTCCCTCGAAATATTTTTGCGTCAGGACAAGTGTGCGGTTGACGAAATTGCCAAAGATAGCCAGCAGTTCATTGTTGTTGCGTGCCTGGAAATCTTTCCAGGTAAAATCATTGTCCTTGGTTTCCGGCGCATTGGCTGTCAGCACATAACGCAATACATCCTGCCTGCCGGGAAAATCTTCCAGGTACTCAAGCAACCAAACTGCCCAGTTCCGGGAAGTGGAGATCTTATCGTTCTCCAGGTTGAGGAATTCGTTGGCAGGTACATTATCGGGTACGATATAGCTCCCTTCGGCATGCAACATGGCCGGGAAGATGATACAGTGGAACACGATGTTGTCCTTGCCGATGAAATGGATCAGCCGGGTTTTTTTATCCTTCCAGTAAGGTTCCCAGTCCTTGCCTGTCTTTTCACTCCATTCGCGGGTCGCAGATATGTAACCAATGGGTGCGTCGAACCAGACGTACAACACTTTCCCTTCCGCATCTTCCAGAGGCACTTTGACACCCCAGTCGAGGTCACGGGTGACTGCCCGTGGTTTAAGCCCATGGTCTACCCACGATTTTACCTGCCCGTATACGTTGACTTTCCAGTCCTCCTTATGACCTTCCAGGATCCAGTTTTTGATCCAGTCCTCATACCGGTCGAGCGGCAGGTACCAGTGTTTGGTTTCTTTAAGGACGGGCACATTACCACTTAAGGCGGATTTGGGATTGATCAGTTCCAGCGGGCTCAGTGAGGTGCCGCAATTCTCACACTGGTCCCCGTAGGCTTTTTCGAATCCGCAATGGGGGCAGGTGCCGGTGATGTAACGATCGGCAAGAAAATGTTGTGTTTCCTCATCGAAATACTGCTCATTGGTCTTTTCGATAAACTTGCCGTCCTCATAAAGCTTTTTGAAAAATTCAGCCGCCGTTTCATGATGGACAGGCGCCGAAGTGCGGGAATAGATGTCGAAGGAGATGCCAAAATCCGCGAACGATTTTTTAATCTGCTCGTGGTAACGATCAACAATCTGCTGTGGTTTGACACCTTCCTGCCTTGCCTTGATCGTGATCGGTACACCATGTTCATCCGAACCACCGATGAAAATGACATCCTTGTCCTGCATCCGAAGGTAACGGGCATAAATGTCAGCAGGAACGTAGACACCGGCCAGGTGCCCGATATGTATGGGTCCATTGGCATAGGGCAGGGCAGAGGTAATGGTATAACGGTCAAATCTATCCGCCATGAGCTTAAAAATGCTTAATTTTCCGCAAAGTTAACCAAACCTCGGAATGTGAAGAGACCACCGTCACTCAAAAAAGGGGACAGGATCGGCATCGTTGCTCCTGCAAGAAAAATAAGCCAAACAGTACTTAATCCGGCCTTTTCCATCATGGAAAAACTTGGTTTCGAACCTGTATTTGATAGCCGCCTTTTTGATGCAGACCGGCAGTTTGCAGGAACGGATGAGCAGCGCGCCGCCTATTTCCAGCAGATGTTGAATGATGTGGACATCAGGGCAGTACTGTCTGCCAGGGGAGGTTATGGCAGTGTGAGGATCATCGACAGGCTGGACCTGCAGCATTTTAGTGAGCATCCGAAATGGATCATCGGATACAGCGACATGACGGTGTTCCTCAATCACCTCGTGAAGCATACCGGGGTACAGACACTGCATGCTTCCATGCCGCTCAATTTCAAGGAGAATACGCCGGAAGCACTTGAGGGATTGTTTTCGGTATTGCAAGGGACATCACCCGCCTACGAAATACCATCAAACCCGCTGAACAGGAAAGGAGATACGAACGGCATGCTGGTAGGCGGCAACCTGTCAGTACTTTACAGCATGCTGGGAAGCAATTCTTTCCCTGAGGTCGAAGGTAATATCCTGTTCCTGGAGGATCTGGACGAATACCTGTACCATATCGATCGTATGATGATGGCCCTGAAACGGGCAGGTATCCTGGAAAAGATCGGTGGTCTTTTGGTAGGGGCAATGACTGACATGAACGATAACGAGATCCCTTTTGGAAGTTCAGCGGAGGAGATCATACGGGAAGCAGTATCGCAATATGATTATCCTGTGTGTTTTGGATTTCCCGCAGGTCATATTCCCGATAACCGGCCGCTCATCATGGGGGCGCAGGTGAGCATGAAAGCTGATGACAAGGTGACTTTAAAATTCAACTAATGGCTCAGCATATCACACTTGGAAGACAGGGTGAGGAAATTGCCCGCAAATTACTGATAGAAAAAGGTTACAGCATCCTCGATACAAACTGGCGACACGAGAATGATGAAATCGATATTGTGGCCATGGATGGTGATGAACTGGTCATCGTGGAGGTAAAAACACGGGCAACGGATGAATATGGCGATCCTGAAGATGATGTGGGCATCCGGAAGGAACAGTATCTGATAAGGGCCACGGAAGCCTACCTGGAGGAAAAGGACCTGGATCTTGACAGCCGGTTCGATATCATCGGTATTATTATAAATCAGGAAGGGGTAAGCATTAATCACATTGAAGATGCTTTCTATCCTGAGTGATCCGTCTTTTAATGGTTTATTGTCAGTCCTTTGCGGAGGATTGAAACACCAGCAGCGGGATATCCGAATGGAAGAGGAATTTGCGTGTCATGCTCCGGTTGAAAATACGCATGATAAAATTCCGCCTTTGTGTGGTTACAGCCAGTACATCGATCTCCTGTTCCTTAATAAAATCTTCAAGTCCCTGCTGTAGATCCATGGTTTCCAGCAAGCCGCATTCCACCTTGAAGACACCCATGTTCTCATACATGTAATTCCTGATCTTGCGTAATTGTGCCTCATCCATCTGGCTGGATTCTTCCAGTGCGGCATGAACACAATAGATCTTGGCATTAAAAGGCTGGATGATGTTCACCAATCGACGCAGGGCGCTGAAATCTGTTTCGTCGAAATTGGTGGCGTAAAGTACCCTTTTCGGTGTTTTGAAATGTTTCGCATCGTAATCTTTGGGTACAGCAAGAAGCGGAATCTTCACCTTGCTGATCAGATTCCCCGTAACACTGCCAAAGGAACGGATGCCTTCCAGTTCATTGCCGCGGGTTCCCATGACGACAAGTGCCGGTTTCCAGTCATCGATCTCGTTCAGGATAACATCCACAGCATTACCTTTAAACAGATCGTAATAGACATCCACGCCTTTGATATTCTTTTTCCTGATGGCCTCCTTAAGTCTGCCTGCCATGGATTTCAAACTGTTGCCGGTCTCTATCTCAACCTCCCGGATCACCCTGTCGATGTTCACCTGGTAGCTGTATGATTCTAGGTAGGTCTGCGGCGTGCCCATCGGATCAAGATAGGCGTTGATCAGTTTGATGTCCGCTTTGAGGTAGGAAGCAATGTGCAGTGCATATTCCGCAGCATTTTCCGCATGTTCGGTAAAGTCAACGGGAACAAGTATGCGCCGGATACTTTTCATGTACTCCACCGCTTTGCTTTTCCTTTCCCCATAGCTGCTTTTGAAATCTTCGAATATCTTGTACGCTTTGGCTGAATCCTGATCCCTGATTTTAACTTTAACCCCGCCAACCTCATCCATGTTGGTCATAAAACAATCAATGCCATTTCTTTCGAGCATGGCTGACAACAACTGTGCACGCATGTAAGTCAGCGTTGCCAGGGTGATGATTTTTTCCGACATAACCGAATCATTTGGAATATCAAGTAAATATAATGAAAAATGCACCTTAAAGCAAGCAGTTTAAGGTGCATGTTATTAAAATACTTTAATGCAAGCCGTGGTTTTGTACTTTTGTATATGATCGGTCTTTGACCACCTGATTTGTATTCAAATGAAAAAGAAAGGATCTGCGGGGGAACGCAGAAGCACCGGGAAGCGAAAACCATTTTTCAAGGATAAGAAGAACTTTACGAAAGATGAAAAACAGGATGTTTCGCAGAGAAGTACACAGTTAATCCGTCTGAACAAGTACCTCGCCGATGCGGGTATTTGCTCCAGACGTGAAGCGGATCAGCTGATCGCCAGCGGAGCTGTCAAGGTGAATGGGGAGGTGGTGACCCGCATGGGAACCAAAGTAGGCCCCAACGATAAAGTACAATACGGAGGCGAAACCCTGCGGAAGGAGCGATTGAGATACGTTTTGCTTAATAAGCCCAAAGGATTTATTACCACTTCCGATGATCCCCTGAACCGGAAAACGGTCATGGCCCTGGTTGAGAAAGCCTGTAAGGAAAGGATCTACCCGGTAGGAAGGTTGGACAGGAATACCCTGGGACTGCTGCTTTTTACCAACGACGGAGAACTTGCCAAGAAATTGACGCACCCCAAACATGGTGTGAAGAAGATATACCATGTTTTCCTGGATAAGGCCCTTGCTAAAAATGATCTGCTCGAACTTGCCGGCGGTATCGAACTCGAGGATGGGCCCATTCAGCCTGACAAGATTGCCTGGGTTAGTGGCGAAGCAGATAAAAAACAGATCGGTATAGAACTGCATTCCGGTAAAAACAGGATCGTACGCCGGATGTTTGAACACCTGGGGTATCAGGTGGTGAAACTGGATCGTGTCTTCTTTGCCGGCTTAACCAAAAAAGACTTGCCAAGAGGAAAATGGCGCCACCTTACGGACCATGAAGTGAATATCCTGAAACGTATTTCCTGACAAAGTAACCCTGTCATTCAAAACTATTTGGCTTAATTATTGTTAAACAGGAGAAGCAGCTTTATCCAGGTTTCCTTGAGTTGATTTTGGAAACCGGAATAGTTGCATCTTTGCAATCGCTTTTTGGAAGTTAAATGATCAGAATATTTACATTCGTTGTTATCCTCCTTTTCTGGACAGTGCCTGCTGTCGCAGACGGTGTTGCTGCACCCAAGGGAAAGATTAAAGGGTCTGTTGCTGATGCACAATCGGAGCAACCCCTTGAATATGCTACCATCGCGCTTTACAATGCCAAAAACGACAAACTGATTACCGGTGCCATTACCGATTACCTGGGACATTTTAAACTGGAACAACCGGAAAACGGAGAATATTATCTGGTCATCTCTTTTATTGGGCTTAAGGAACAGAAATCACAGGTTTTTGAGGTTACCAAAGATGAGGATAATATAAACCTGGGCCATTTCTTCCTGGAGTCTGCAGCCAAGGAATTGGGTGAAGTTGAAGTGGTCAGTAAACGTGCTCCCATTGAATACAAGATAGACAAGAAGGTGATCAATGTCGATAAACAGATCACTGCTGAAGCGGGAACAGCTGTAGATATCCTGGAAAATGTTCCTTCCGTGCAGGTCGATGTTGATGGTAATGTGAGCCTCAGGGGAAGTTCGGGCTTTACGGTGCTGATCGACGGAAAGCCGACCATTCTGGAACCCAGCGATGTCTTAAGGCAAATTCCGTCAAGCAGCATAGAAAATATCGAGATCATTACCAATCCATCCGTAAAGTATGAACCGGATGGAGGAACCGGTATTATAAATATTGTAACGAAGAAAAACCGCCTGGATGGTCTCAGTGGCAATGTGAATGCCAATGCCGGAACACTCGGGCAATATAGCGGAGACCTTCAGTTAAGCTACCGGCTGAATAAAGTGAACTTTATCTTCGGGGGAAGCGTAAACCGGCGGCCCCGCCCCGGCAGTGTCTCCAACAGCCGTATAACGAGCCCCGGAGATACGAGCTATTATATTACTTCGGAAGGGGACACAGACAGGGAATGGGCCAATTCAAACCTCCGGGCTGGCATTGAATTCGATGCTACCAAATATGACTTCATTTCACTTTCCGGAAGATACGGTCGCTGGGACATGAATAATGAATCTCAGCTGCGCTATAATGAATGGACCGAACCTGCTACTTTTTATGAAATCTACAACAGCGAAGACGGTACAACCCGCGGTGGTAATTATTACAGTATTGACGCCGTTTATCAGCACACTTTTGAAAATGGTTCTTCAGAAAGAAACAAAGCTGATGGAAAACAGGAGGGTAAGGGAGGTGTCTCCAGGGAGATGGGAAATGACCTGGGGTCCGTACCCAGTTTCTCAAATGGAAATGTCAAGCATGTGCTGAAAGCACAGTTCATGTATCGTCACAGATATATTGATGAAGAATCACAAAACCTGCTCAGGGAACTTGACGGTCAGGTGAGAAGCGGCACAAAAAACGTTGAAAAAGGTCCTTCCTCATCCCGGCGTCTCAACATTGATTATACGCTTCCCATAGGGGAAAAGGATAAATTTGAAGCAGGTGCGCAATGGCGTAGCGGTAAAAGTACGGATATTACGGAATTGTGGCTGTATAATGATCAAACCGGTGAAATAGAGTATACCGATGAGTATAGCAACAGCACGGATTATTACCGGAATATCTATGCTATTTACGCACTTTATGCCGGTTACCTGGGTAACTTTGGTTACCAGGCAGGATTGCGGGGAGAATTAACCGATCGTAAGATTGAGATGACGGGACAGGATGCCTTCACGATCGATCGCTGGGATTACTTCCCAACGATTCACATTTCTTACAACCTGCCATTTGATCAGCAGGTTATGGCAAGCTATTCCCGTCGTATCGACAGGCCGCGCAGTTGGTGGCTTGAGCCGTTTATCACAGTGGAAGACGCTTTTAATGTCCGCCAGGGAAATCCGGGACTGCAGCCGGAGTACATTGATTCCTATGACATGGGCTATTTGAAGAAATTCGGAGATAATTTCTTCTCGCTTGAAGGATATTACCGCGTTACCCATAATAAAGTGGAAAGGGTTTCCTCCCCCTATTCGGAAAATATAATGCTGGAACGACCGGAAAATATTGGGGAAGATTACTCCCTCGGAATCGAGGCCATGATTACTTTTGCGTTGTTCAAATGGTGGGATATGGAATTAAGCGGTAATTTCTTCAATTACCGGATGAAAGGTGAATTATCCTATCCTTTAGGCGATGAGATCGTTAAAGACCCGGTCGACCGGTTCTCTACCAACTGGAATACACGATTCAACAATACCTTTCGTATCTGGGATAACGGAACCTTTCAGTTGAACAGCCGTTACAACAGTGCCAGCGTAACCGCCCAGGGAACGAGAGAAGGTTTTTTCGATCTGGATGCCGCTTTTAAAGTGACCTTCCTGAACAAATCATTGTCCGCGAACCTGCAGGGAAGGAATATTCTGGGAACTGCACGCCGGGCCGGTGAATCCTCAGGTCCCGGATTCTATTCCAGTTACGATTATGTTCCCGTAGCCCCTGTATTTGTCTTGTCTGTTTCGTACCGTTTTAATAACTACAAGGCCAACCGCCGCGGCAACCAGGGGAATGGGCAGGACGATGAATTCTAGCCGCATAGAGAGAAAATCTCCCTGTTATTAAGTTTTATTTAAGATCGGTGGTAGCTGCTGGTCATTCGGTAGTCAATCGTGGGTATTCGATAGTCATTCGTGGTCATTTGTGGTCATTCGATGGTAAATCTATAGTCATTCCCTGTCCTCCGTTCTCCGTCTTCCGTTCCCGGTCCCCGGTCCACCGTCCTCCAACTCTCTCAATTTCTGGCTCCTGGTTCTTACTTCTGAATTCCAATAATAAAATTGCAACAACAATCAGGATGTCTCTTATTTTTGATGTACGTAAGTAATTCCTGATGTACAGAATAGCTTTTCTCCTGATTTTGACGAGTTACCTGATGGTTTCCTGCCGTCAGGAAAGCAAACCGTTTCATCCTGAAAGCTATACCATTGATTACAGAACAAAGCCGTTGACCATCGATGGCCGGATTGATGATGCAGCATGGGATGAGGCAAGCTGGTCATCGGGCTTTGTGGATATACAGGGTGTTCATCAGGATAAGCCTCTTTTTGATACCCGTGTAAAAATGCTATGGGACAGGCACTATTTGTATATAGCCGCATTCCTGGAAGAGCCTGACCTGAATGCTTCCTTGCTTGAAAGAGACGCGATCATATACAGGGACAACGATTTTGAGGTATTTATCGATCCTGACGACGATGCCCTTAATTACTATGAATATGAAGTCAACGCTTACGGAACCGTCATGGACCTTTTCCTCGATAAACCTTACAACCAGGGTGGCAGAGCAGATCTGAGCTGGGATTTAAGAAATTTGCAAAGTGCAGTAGGGCGGCAGGGAACGCTGAATGATCCGTCAGACCGCGATACTTCCTGGTCCGTTGAGCTGGCCATTCCCTGGAGTGCATTCACTGCAGATGAGGAGATTCCGCCGGAAAACGGGGATATATGGCGTATGAACTTTTCACGTGTACAATGGGCGTATGACACCTTTGCCGGAAAATATGTCAAGCTGGATACGTCTGAGAAAAACTGGGTCTGGTCAGCTATGGGAGAAATTAATATGCATATCCCTTCCCGGTGGGGATATGTCACTTTCAACGGACAGCCTGAGATTGCGGATGACGAGGTGCCCGAATACTGGATTTGGTCAGGGTATGATGCTGGTAAGACGGATACAGCATGGGACAGCACCTTCCGCATGTTGCGTGAAGCGGGGATTACAGGGCTTTTATTGCAGTCCGGTCCGGAAGGTCTGCAAAAGGTGATCCCCCTGGCAACAAC
>JARRQC010000042.1:0-18354 GCA_037382165.1 bacterium
ACCACATCACCCTGAGCGGCTTTAAATCCCTCATTAAGTGCAGCAGATTTGCCATAGTTTCTGCGGAAGCGAATACCTTTCACCGGTTTATGTTCCACAGCGAGTTGCTCTACTATTTTCCACGATCCGTCACCGGATCCATCATCCACATAGATCACCTCATAACTGAATTGATGATCTCGCATCACTTTCGTGATCCAGTCATTCAATTCCTTCAGCGACTCTTCTTCGTTGTAAAGCGGAACAACTACCGTAATATCCATTAAACGCTTTCTTTGGGCAATGTGGTATCACTCTTTATGGTGGCAGCCACGATCAATGAAATAACGAGTGCCATGACGGGCATCCATTTCAACCCATTGACCAGTTGGTCAGCAGGAGAAAGTCCTCCCTCCTTAAATTGTTCTTCAATTTGCTGCAGTTGGGCATCACTCATGCCTCTTTCTTCCATCGAAATCATAAATTCATCTGCCTGGCGGGCCATATAGTCGGGATCAACGAGTTCATAAAAAGCAAAATTCAAAATGCTTGAAACGACGAGTCCCAGGAGAATGATCAGGAAAACCGAAAGCAGTTTTTTTCCGTAATTGATCTTGCCGCCCAGGAGTTTTTCCCGATAGGAACGTGTACCGAAAACCGAAAAGGCAATCAGTATTCCGAATGTGATGACAACGCTTATGCCCAGAAAAACAAAATTAAAAAAGCTAAGCTCCATCACATAATAGATAAGGCCAAGTATAAAAAGGACTGCTGCGGCTAATAATCCATAGGTAAGGATGATTTTTACAAGAGAAGTATTTGATTCCATAACATGCAGGTTTAATAAGGTGAAACAAAAGTACTAATGTAAAGCTAATATTGAAAACTTTTCCAAAATATTGATTTATGCCATCATTGTATTATTTTTGCAGAGGGTAAGTCTTATACGACCAGCTCCTGCTGAATTCCCCCAGGCCCGGAAGGGAGCAAGGGTAGGCGGTTGTAGCGGTGCGATGTAAGTAGCTTACCCTTTTTTAGTGAGACCCACTTTCCACAAGGCGCCAGCCGCAGTGGAAAGTGATGGTCGAACCAATCCGGCCCCTGACGGATCCCTCAGCCGCAGTGGAAAGTGATGGTCGAACTAATCCGGCCCCTGACGGATCCCGGCAAATTAACCCCAATCTTCCACAAGGCCTCAGCCGCAGTGGAAAGTGATGGTCGAACTAATCCGGCCCCTGACGGATCCCGGCGAATTAACCCCAATCCTCCACAAGGCCTCAGCCGCAGTGGAAAGTGATGGTCGAACTAATCCGGATAGTCCTGTCCATCCGGATTGAACAATTTCACCTTCGATTCATCAAAACTTATTCTTATCAAAGCATCCTTTCCAGGCATTAATTCGTAATTTAGCTACCCCGTTCACCATTTCAAAACCAGATAACATGTTGTTACGCGTACATCCTGAAAACCCGGCCCCGAGACATATCAAAATGATCCTCGATGTCTTTGAGAAAGGTGGTGTTGTCATCTTTCCTACGGATACGATATACGGGATGGGATGCAGCATCAGGCATATTCGAACTGTCGACCGCATCGCCCAGATCAAGGGAGAAAAGAAAAAACAGGCGAACTATTCCTTTCTTTTCAATAACCTGAGTATGTTGTCCGACTTCACCGCCCCGCTTGACAACCCGGTATTCAAGCTCATGAAGCGCAACCTCCCGGGCCCTTTCACTTTTATTGTGGAAGCGAACAACAACATACCCAAACTTTTTCACAATAAAAAGCGGACGATCGGTATCCGTATTCCGGACGACAAGGTGATCCATGCCATCATTGAAGAACTTGGTCATCCCGTTTTAACCACCTCAATACATGATGAGGATGAGATCATTGAATACACCACCGATCCGGAATTGATTTACGAGAAATACAAAGACCGGGTGGACCTGGTCATTCATGCCGGTTATGGCGGTAATGAAGCCAGCACGATCGTCGATTGTACTTCCGGAAATATAGAGATCGTCCGCCAGGGAAAAGGCATATTGGAAGAATAGTCAGGTTCCGGATTGGAGCACAACCTTTAAAAAATTGAAAAATGGGTTTGCCGTCCGCAAAAAAATCCTACTTTTGCACCCCGTTACAAAACTGATTCCGTAGCTCAGTTGGTAGAGCAACGGCCTTTTAAGCCGTGGGTCCTGAGTTCGAGCCTCAGCGGGATCACGAAATAAAGCTCTCCAGATGGGGAGCTTTTTCTTTGAAACAATAGAAGATATATGTCGAAGTTATCTGCTGAGGCGAGAAGTTTATCCGGCTTTTGACGGAAGCCTCAGCGGGATCACAAAGCATGTATCACGCCATTCTCTGAGACATTCATTTGCCACACATTTGTTGGAGCAGGGCACTGACCTAAAGTATATTCAGGATCTTCTTGGGTACCAGTCCAGCAAGACCACAGAGATATATACCCATGTAAGCAGGAAGCGCATAATGCATATCAATGACCCGATGGACGATGAGATTTTTGGGTAATTAATTAATTTTAACGCCATTAATTTAAACCAATTCTATCTGAAAGTAAAGATTTTAGCATTCGTAAGCATTTGCCTTATAGCAATAGCTTGTAAAACTAAAACTTACAATTCTGATTCGACTATATATTTTAATGGTGATATTGTAACAATGGAGAGTGATCAACCACAGTATGTTGAAGCTGTAGTACAGGAAAATGGAAAAATAGTATTTGTTGGAACTAGAAAGGAAGCCTTGAAAAAATATGGTGGAGCAACACCGGTTGATCTTCAGGGGAAAACGATGCTTCCTGCTTTTTTGGATGGACACGGACACTTTTTTAATGTTGGTTTTACAGCAATGTGTGCCAATCTTTTACCGCCTCCTGATGGACCGGGGGCAGATGTTGCTTCTATTGTAGAGACAATGAATACGTATAAAGGCAGCGAAGATGAAAAATTTATGGTTGAAAAACTTGGATGGATTATCGGTAATGGATATGATGATTCGCAACTTGCTGAAAAAAATCATCCCAAAGCCAGCGATTTGGATAAAATAAGTTCTGATATTCCTGTTATTATTCTTCATCAATCAGGCCATCTAGGGGTTGTTAATACTAAAGGTTTAGCCCTTGCTGGTTATACTTCTAAAACTCCTGACCCCAATGGGGGTGTTATTCGAAGAGATGAAAATGGCAATCCGAATGGAGTATTAGAGGAAGCGGCAATGTTTAATATACTTTTCCCATTACTAGGAAAAATGGATACAGAATTAGCTGTTAAAGCCATAAATAAAGGACAGGAAGAATATACTAAAAAGGGTTATTTAACGGCACAAGACGGCAGAACAACTATTGAACAATTAGCAGCTTTAAGGCAAGCGGCTGATGATAGTCTATACTATATCGATGTAGTTGCTTATCCGGATATGACCTTGGGAACCGACTTTGTTACGGAGGGAACATATACCCCTTCACATAATTATAAAAACAGATTTAGAGTAGGAGGTGTGAAACTTACATTGGATGGATCGCCACAGGGTAAAACTGCATGGCTGACTAAATGTTATCATGTAAATCCAGAGGGTAGATCAGGTTGTTATGAAGGTTATCCTATTATGAATGATGATGAAGCAACTGGTTATGTAAAAACAGCCTTTAAAAATAAATGGCAGATATTGGCTCATACCAATGGTGATGCAGCTATCGATCAATATATATACGCAGTAAACGAAGCTGAAAAGGAGTATGGTTACGCTGACCATAGAACAGTTATGATTCATGGGCAAACCTTGCGTAAAGATCAGATTCCTGAATTGGTTGATCTTAAAATTTTGCCATCTCTTTTTCCAATGCATACAGTTTATTGGGGTGATTGGCATCGCGAATCCGTATTAGGTGAATCAAGAGCCGACTATATATCTCCATGTAGAGATGTTATTGATGCCGGACTTACAATTACTTCGCATCATGATGCTCCGGTTACTTTTCCTAACTCAATGCGTGTTTTAGATGCTACAACAAACAGGGTTACCCGAAGTGGTAAAATATTGGGTCCAGACCAAAGAATTACACCTTACGAAGGACTAAAAGCTTTAACAGATTGGGCTGCTTATCAATATTTTGAAGAAGATACAAAAGGTACGCTTACTGAAGGTAAACTTGCAGATTTTGTTATTCTGGATCAAAATCCACTTAAAATAGATCCGATGGATATTCACAATATTGACCTTTTTCCTAAATCAGTCCACTTTATGCTCACAATTCACACACGAAACCCAGACCCTCATAGCCAGGAAAAACTATGAAATGGTAAGTTCAATAGAAAAAAAGGAAATCATAGTATTTTCGATAATTGTAATAGTCCTAAGTTCATTAATTTGTTTTATCTCTTACAAAACAAATAATTCCAACTTATCTATATTATCTGTTTTTACACCATCTGTTCTTGCTCTTGTTATCACAGCAATCAAAAAAGGAAAGAGAGGTGTTTATGAATTATTTGTTCAACAAACTATTCAGAAAACAAAAATTCATTGGTTCGTTATTTCTTTGAGTGGAATTCCTCTCATTGCGTCTCTAGCTATGCTTTCATCATTAAATTTTGATATATCAAAGTTTAGTTTGAGAACTTATCAATTGATGCCTCAGATTGTCGTTATTATACTAATCGCACTAGGAGAGGAATATGGTTGGAGAGGGTTTTTGCTTCCAAGGCTATTGAATGCGTTTAGTACTTTCAATTCAAGTATAATACTTGGTTTAATATGGGGAATTTGGCATTTTCCGGCATATCTGATTGAAACTGGAGTTCCCTCTCAAATGAACTTTATGGTGTTTTTACTATGGGTCATTTTAGGCACACTATTTATTAGTTGGATTTATTACTATACCAAAAATGTGCTAACTTCCATAATTGTTCATATAAGTGCCAATTCCGCTTTTAATTATCTATTAATCTTACCAGAATTTACTGGAAGCATGAATGCATTCTGGCTGTTTATTCTTTATTTGTCAGTATTGATAATAATTGTTTACTGCGTCAAGAGAAAAGATTTGATAAAAGGCTATAACACAGAATAAACACCAATAAAAAAGGCTTCCTGGGCAGATGAACCTTATGCACAAGTGCTTTGTTCACCAGAAAATGCAGAAATTCATTTTCAAAAAGTCCTTGATGAGATTGAGAAAAATAATATCAAGCTTGCACTTACAAATAGCACTTCTTTAGAAGCACTTGAGACATGGCAACAATCCCGACCTGGATTGTTTCTTACAGGTATTCAAACAAATGGAGATGGCAAACCGATTTTAAGTCCTGATTCCCTCAAACTATATTTCGATAATAATCAAATCCATACGCTGGAGAATTGGGACTTCAATATGCAGGGGTTGCTCCTGATGACCCCATGATGGAACCATATTACCAGGTTGCAGAAGAGAATAGTATTCCAGTCTGTTTGCACACAGGATTTGGTCCTCCAGGCGGACCACACGCATTCGCCCCTAAATTCAGGACCACACTTGGTGAACCAACGCTCTTTGAACCGGTACTGGTCAGACACACTAAACTGAAAGCGTTCATCGCACATTCCGGATGGCCATATATTTCAGAAACGATAGCTATGTTGTATATTTACCCTGATTTATATACAAACATTGGTGTTTTAATATGGGCACTGTCAAAGGAAGCATTTTACAGTGCACTTAAGCAATTAATGGATGCTCGTTTTGGTAAACGCATCATGTTTGGAACTGATCAGATGCTATGGCCGGAAGCTATTTCAATTGCGGTGAGTACCGTTCAGGAAGCGCCTTTCTTATCCGACGAGGAGAAAAAGGGACATTTTCTGTAATCAAGCTGCCCGTTTCCTGGATCATTCTGGGGAAACGTTCTCAGATCACCACAAATGATAACTATATGAGCCAGATGCTAACGATAGAAAAAATGTAATGAACTACCTCAGGGCAGACCTGTCCGCCATCGCAGCGCTGCGGACGGGTAAAAATCCGACCAGGAGGTTATCAGGCATCTGCGACTTTTCAACCGGCAGTCTCATCGATAAAAAGAACATTTTATCAATAACGCTGGCAGAAAACATAATAATAAAGTCATAAAACAATAAAAATTCAAATATGAAAACAATCAGAATTTTAGCCGCATTTTTCATGCTGGCAGCATTAACATCAGCTATAGTTGGCTGCAATCCCTCCGAAAATAAAGCAGGTACAAATTCCGGTCAGGATATAATCGTTCTTTTGAAATTTAAAGCCCAACCAGATAAGGGTATTCAGGCTGTTAAAGAAATAACCGGCCTTTTGGAAAAAGTTAAGGAAGAGCCTCATTTTATTTCAATAAAACTGCATGTTGACCCTAATGACAATACTAACATCTTACTATATGAAGAATGGGAAGATGAGTCTTATTACAATAACGAGCATATGAATACGGCTTATATAAAAGAGTTCATGGCAAATTCCAGGAACTTCCTGGAAGGACCTCCGGATATTTCTTTTTGGAAGGTTGAAAACAAGTTTAAATAATAACGCCATCTGTCAATACCATGTGTATCCCGTGCCCTCTGCTTTACCTTAGAATTATCACATTAAAATGAATTTCGCTTATACTGGGATTCAAAAATAGCTCTACCGAATATACAGGAAACAGTTAGCTGTTATAAAATGAGAAATCCATATTTTGACATACAAACTGTAATTGATTTAGTCAAAGAACAAGAACCAGAAAGACTTGACTTAGTTGAACAATTGGAAAGGATAGATAAGAAAAAAATGATTAGAAGACCCTATATTTCCTTCAATTATGAAGGAAAACATGCAAAGAAAGTCGATGCCTGGGATATTCATGAAAGTATTGCATTGCTTGATAAGAACGAAGGGCATATTATCCTTGATATTCATAAAAATGGTAAAATAGCCGGGCTTGAATTGACAGACCAGATTCCTTAGAGTTGGGGCAAAATTGTCAGATTGGTATCATTATCCGGAGGTGTGATTCATGGTAGGCACAAAATCGCAATGTGAAAGAAAAAAGAAACAATATTTTTATCTCAAAACTGAGGCTAATCAATAAAATCAGGAACATGGTAAGTCTTTCTTTCTGGTAGGAGCCTCTGTAATCTTATATGATGAAAAAACTTAGCCTGATAGAGGTCATATCAATGGCAGTTGGCACTATGATTGGCGCCAGCATTTTTTCAATATTCGGATTAGGTGCTCAGGTGGCAGGACATGATTTGCCGGAAGCTTTTCTTCTGTCAGGTATGTATGCTTTAGTTGTAGCCTATTCATATGCTATCTTAGGATCCAGGATTATCTCCAATGCCGGTCCTATAGGTTTTATCTTAAAGGGAATAGGTGACAATCTCGTGACCGGTGCGCTGAGTATAATGTTTTGGATGAGTTATGTTGTGTCGATCTCTTTATTGATCAAAGGATTCTCAGGATATTTTCTCCCTTTGGTTCATCTTGAACTCAACTATATCAATACTGCCATCGTCGAATCGCTTGTGATTATCTTATTTGTGGCGCTTAACTTCTTTGGCAGTAAGGCAGTGGGAAAATCCGAACTATTTATAGTAATTACCAAGCTTACTATTCTATTTGTTTTCATTATTGCAGGCATATGGACAATCCAGGCGGATAACATTAAGCCGGAATTTGACTTTCAGCACACCAGTGGATTGGTCTATGCTTCTGTTATTTTCTTTTTGTCGTATATGGGGTTTGGATTAATTACCAATGCTTCGGAAAATATTAAAAATCCGAAAAGAAATATTCCCATAGCCATTTTTGCCAGCATCTTCATCGTAATTGCTATATATATACTTATCTCCCTGGTAACCCTTGGGAATCTGTCGCTACAGGAAGTTATTGCCGCTAAAGAGAATGCGCTGGCTATAGCTGCCAAACCCTTCCTCAGTCAATTTGGCTTCCTGTTGATTTCCATAGGTGCATTATTTTCCATATCATCCGCATTGAATGCAAGCATCTTTGGCGGCGCCAATACTGCTTATTCACTGGCGAAAGATGGTGAATTACCAGCATTTTTTGAACGGAAAGTTTGGTTTAAATCCACGGAAGGATTATACATAACAGCAGGGCTCGGACTTCTACTGGCGCTGATCTTTGATTTGGGAGATATAGCTACGATAACAAGCAGCGCCTTTACGATCGTCTATATTTTTGTGGTAATTTCACATATATTGCTGCGAAAGAAATATGGTGGCAGTTTGATTTTGTTATCTGTTAATTTAGGGATATTAAGTGCTGTTTTTATTGTATTGATCTACTACCAGTGGCAATCTCACCGGAATGCATTTTACGGCACCATTCTCACTTTTGCTGGCGCACTGGTTGTTGAATATTTTTTTCGGTATATAAGGAACAGAAAATTAAAAGAACGGGATTAAGTTCATTTTATAAATACTTAATAAGCAATTGCTGACCGTTTCATTTCTATGCAATGGCAGGCGTATGAATAATGATAAGATTGGTCGACAGCTCAACTACCTCAAGGATCCAAAAGTATGGCAGGCAGTCAGTTATTGTTTTAACAGTTTTGGGTTAGCCGGAATTTGATATTCCGTTATCATTAAAATCCATGAAAATGAAATCATCCATTCTTCTATTCATTGGATTTCTCCTATCCCTGAATATCTGTAATCAGCCAGTTATAAAAAATGGTAATCTTGAATTTATCTCAGGTAAAATTAATACCTGCTATTCAACAGGTTACAGGGAAAAAGCTGAGTATCTCAAACAGTTGATTGAAGATGCTGTGTACTATTATGAATATGTCTTACGGGACACATTTAGCTTTGAACTTTACGTACTTGACAGAGAAACCTGGAAAGGAATCTCAAAAGCGCCCTATCCCATACCCCACTTTGTTAATCATGAAAACAGGATGATCTTGCCTGTTATCAGTTTTTACAAAATACATTTATCTGATGGCGACTCCATTTATGGCAACAATTATTACTATCTAAGTGATTTCATCGCGATACACGAATTGGGCCACTACATAACTCATCAACAAGATGCAAAAAGTCATTCAAAATGGTCCGGTGAGTTCTTTGCTGATTTTACACTAATAGCTTATTTACATGAAATAATTCCCGGTTATAAGTTTGATGATGGAGCGGCTGAACTATTTACATTCCTGCCGTTAAAATACAAGAGTCTGGAAAGATTTGGCTCAGCAGGTGTTCTTAACGAATTGGCTTATCATCCAAAATTTCAGGAATTGGCTGACCAAATTTATAATAAGGAAGGTATAAACTTTATGTTCAGATGGCTTGATATATATCAGCAACTTAATAAAGACATCAAAAATGGGAAATATGACCACGTTACCGTAACAAGTGAGCAGGTTTTTCAACACTCGATAAAAAATATACAAAATTTTGAGCCTGTGCTCTTCAGCGAATGGAACAAGAGCATGCGGCAGACCTATCATCCCTGGCTAATACTATTTGGGCTGATGATACTCATAGGAATTATTCGTATGTCTGACACCTCGTATTCCTTATTTAAAAGTCTTGATCTCAAAACCAAAAGAATAGACAAAATATTTGGCATCCCGGTAATTCGAATTTGGGTCAATGTAAAAAACATCAGATCAAAACGAATTCAATACAAATTGATTCGAATGAGTACGCTAAGAATTTTGAATGTGCTTCTTATTACTATCCTCATTTTATTTTTGGCATTGTCACTGACGTAAATGTAATGGAATGAGATACTATTTAGGCTGACCTGAATACCGAAGTCTCGTTTTAAACAAGACGGGGGCAGAGAGAGATTAACTACCTTGATTGCAAATGAGAGGAGTTGTAAAGAAAAAGCCTCACCGATCGGTGAGGCTTTTTCTTTGCGGAGAGAGAGGGATTCGAACCCCCGGACCCGTGAAGGTCAACGGTTTTCAAGACCGCCGCATTCGACCACTCTGCCATCTCTCCTTTGAGCGGCTGCAAAAGTAGTATTTTTTCATCAAAGTAAAAGTCAGGGAATTCGTTTTTTAGCAGGCAGAAAAGGTTTCAATTTCAGCCACCTTCAAAATGTTATCACAGTTTCTCCCTTGTTCTTTTTCATGTAGGTATTGATGATCTGCCGGACCTCCCGGTTGTCCTGCTGCGAATGGATACACTCGTGCAGCCAGGAGATATTCCCGTTAAACAACTGCTGATCGATAAAGCCGAAACCCTCATATTTCCCGTTTTCTATCTTAACAACAGAGGCCTCCCCCTCTTCCCTGCCCTTTCCCAAAATAAAGAAGCACTGCCGGCCAAAATGATAATTTTCCAGTGCTTCGTTTACACGTGCATTGTATTCCTCGGCAGGCTCTTCACCTATACACGCACCCTGGCACTGGTGGATCTGGTAATAAAAACAGGGACCACTGGAGGGAACCAGTCCGCTCAGCTTCTGGCAGAGCGAAAACTTTTCAGCAAGGGCATACAGGTGATTTCGTCCCTCCTGCATGGAACCGTAGGAATAGAGGGGATTGGAATCATCCGGTATTCTGCATAGTTTCAAGTTCAGGTAACCGCTGTCATCCAGGAAGGAAAACAATCCGTAATTGAAATAGGTCCTCCGCTGCTGGCGATTATATATGGGCAGGTGTTTTTTTATTTCGGCCGATTCCAGCAGTAATGCGATCAGCTCGTTACCGGTCAGTTGATAATCAATCCTGCTGATGGCATCTTTCATCTCCAGTGCCCGTTTGTGCAGATTGTTGTTCAAATGAGAAAGCACCCGGTCATGAATATTGATTGACTTACCGATATAGATCAACTCATCCGCATCATTATAGAAATAATATACACCGGGTTCAGCAGGCAGTTCATCTGTCAGCGACTTGTTTCGCGTGGAGCGTACACCATTTGTTTTTTGTTGGGATATCTCCGGATCTATCCCCAGTAATAACTCAAACAGGCGGGTTGTGGCCAATGCATCTCCGGAAGCCCTGTGACGCGCATGGTTTTCAATCCCAAGGTCCTTGCACAGCTTACCCAATCCGTAAGATTTTCTTCCTGGTATGAGTTTACGGCTTAAACGGACTGTATCGAGTGTCTTTCGTTTAAAATCGTATCCCAGACTTTTAAACTCATGCCGAAGAAAACTAAAATCAAAACTCACATTGTGCCCGACAATAACCCGTTCTTCTGTCATCTCCACGATCTGCCTGGCAATCTCGTAGAATTTGGGAGCATCGGACACCATCTGGTTGCTGATGCCGGTCATCTGTACGATACGGTACGGTATTTTCCTCTCCGGGTTGACAAGGCTGACAAATTCATCAACGACCCTTGAACCGTCGTGAAGATAAATGGCAATTTCGGTGATCTTCTCACCTGCTGCCCGCAAACCGGTCGTTTCCACATCGATGATGGCGTACATCTGACAGCCGCTTTGTTACTGCTCCCTGAAGTTGAGTGTCATCTGGATGGCGCGGACCTGCTTTTTCAGGTCTTCCACTTCCCGGGCAAGGTCATCCCTTTCCCTGTTAGGTTCCGGTACTTCGTTAGTAATAAAGTTAACGAATTTCCACACTTCTTTCAGGTCATTCACATGGATATCGTAGGGCTGATAGATGGGGTTCAGGGAATGCAGGGTAAGCATGCCCGATTTATCGACCTTATTTTCCACCACCTTGAATACCACACCTTCTTCCCGGGTCAGCAGGATGTAGGCGTGGTGATTGCGAATGTTGTGCCAGTCCTGAACAAACTCACCGGTAACATAAGAGCCGTCAGGTATGGGGTGCATTGAATCACCGCTGATCTGAAAGCTGCGGTATTTTTTCTGTTTGGAAAGAAACGGTAACCTGAAGGTAGGCAACACCCTGATGTATTCAGGGTCTGCATAACCACTGGCATAACCTGCTTTAGCCTTTTCGCTGACCAGCTCAATGTTCTCTTCGTTGTCATCTCCGACAGTGGTAGCCAGCACCCTGAGTTTGCTGCCTTTGATATAGGTGTCGTATCCCCTTTCCAGTTGTGAAAACTGGCTTTCCGAAAGGGTGGCGAGATCCACCCGGATAAGGGTATCGATAGCAACACCATAGTATTCCGAGAATTTGATCAATGCATCCATATTCGGTTGTGCCACGCCGTTTTCATATCCGCTCAGTGTCGAGCGTTTCATGTCAAGCGCAAAGGCCACCTCATCCTGGGTGCGTCCGCGCCGTTTGCGGAGGATTTTGATGTTGTTGTTGAATTGCATGGTTTTGTTTTTTAACCCTGCCCTGAAGGACAGGGTAACTGAATATGATCTTTTATTCCTATTGTATCTCCTGATACCCTGCCCTGAAGGACAGGGTAACTGATATTATATGATCTTTTATTCCTATTGTATCTCCTGATTATCAGTCTCCCCGTGCTTTAGCGCGGGGTAATCGGTTTCCCTGTGCTTTAGCGCGAAATCAGGCTCAGGCGAACCCGGAAACAATTCCCCTATTTCTTCACCAAGCGTCTGACTGCTATGATGTATTTCCTGATTCCTGATATAGCCTCTTACCCGCTCTAAATGTGACTTACTTATCGATGCTGCATAATAATCCTTTTGCCATCCAAACTTCTCTTTCAATAGCTTATTCTTATTGATCCAACGTGATGATTCACCTTTGATCGTTTGCATAATCTCTGCAATATTCTGATCCGCATTCAATGATATCAGACTGTGAATGTGATCAACATATCCATTGATATAATCGATGTAAATCCCCTTTTTACCGGCATTGGTTTTTATATGGTCAAAAACCTTTCTCCTTATACTACTAACCAGGTAGTGCTCCCTGTTTTTTGTGATCCAAACTGCATGTATCCATATTTTAACATATCCCATTCTTGACAACCTATTCTTAAAATGATTATATTGTAATCAGAGAAATGATTATATTTTAATCAAAAGTACTCATTATTTATTAAATGTCAAGTTTTTTATCAGGATTTTTTTAAAAAATGATGCAAACACTCAACAGAACCATCGTACACCTGGACCTCGACACCTTTTTTGTTTCGGTAGAGCGGCTGATGAATACATCGCTTATCGGCAAGCCGGTGATCATTGGCGGGATGTCTGACCGCGGGGTGGTGGCGGGCTGCAGCTATGAAGCGCGGCAATTCGGAGTTCATTCGGCCATGCCTATGCGGATGGCACGGCAGCTTTGTGGCGACGCCATCATCATCCGCGGTGATGCCGAACAATACAGCAAATATTCGCGGATGGTCACCGACATCATTGCCGGGCGCGCACCACTTTACGAGAAAGCTTCCATCGACGAACATTACCTTGACATCACCGGCATGGACCGCTTTTTCGGCAGCCTGAAATGGACGCACGAACTGCGTGAGTATATCACAAAAGAAACTGGGCTTCCCATCTCTTTCGGACTTTCGACCAATAAGACAGTCTCGAAGATCGCCACCAACGAGGCCAAACCCAACGGTGAACTGCATATTCCCGTAGAGCAGGTAAAGCCCTTCCTGTTTCCCCTTTCCATCCGCAAAATACCGATGATCGGAAAGCAGAGCTACAGGCTGTTGCGCTCAATGGGCGTATCCACCATCCGCACGCTCAGCATGATCCCTCCTGAGATGATCACCCAGGTGATGGGAAAGAACGGCCTGGTGGTATGGAAGAAGGCCCACGGTATAGATCCTACACCGGTCATCCCCTACTCCGAAAGGAAATCGATCAGCACCGAGCGAACTTTCGACAGGGATACCACCGATGTGGTAAAACTGAAGGGGCTCCTCATCAGCATGGTCGAGAAGATCGCCTTCGAACTGCGTAAACAGCAAAAGCTGACCGGCTGCGTAGCTGTCAAGATCCGCTATTCCAACTTTGACACACATACCCTGCAGCAGCAACTCCCCTACACCGCTTTCGACCATGTGCTGATGAAAACAGCGCTGGAACTTTTCGAACGGTTGTACAAAAGAAGGATGCTCATCCGGCTGATCGGCGTACGGTTCAGTCACCTGGTGGGCGGCTCGCAACAACTTGACCTCTTTGAGGACACCCCCGAACAAACCAGCCTCTACCAGGCGATGGACAGCATCCGCCTGCGGTTTGGAAGTAAAGCGGTGATGCGGGCTGTAGGAACGTAGGGAATGATGAATGGCGATTGACGGGTTGGGCGGAGGACGGAGCCAAATGACTAACCACTGAATGATAGCAAATAACCAATCACCATCAAATAACAACAAAAGACAAAATATCAAAGTCGAACTTACCTGCACCCCCATCACAAATCTCAAATCATAAATCTCAAATCAAAAATCCCATGCTCCTCTCCTCCCACTCTTACTACAGTCTGCGCTACGGCACTTTCTCCATAGAGAAGCTGGTGGAAGCAGCCAAACATCGGAAGATGGAGGCAATGGCGCTGACCGACATCAACAACTCGTCGGGGATGATCGACTTTGTAAAAGCCTGTCACGAAAAGGGTATCAAACCCATCGGCGGGATGGAAATCAGGGATGGCGATGAGCTGATGTTTACCGGTATCGCCGCCGACAACGAGGGTTTCAGGGAACTGAACGCCTACAGGAGCGCCATCAATATGGGAGAACAGGAATACCACGTCATGGCTCCCGACTTC
The DNA here is from genome assembly GCA_037382165.1 of bacterium. Lineage (GTDB taxonomy): Bacteria > Bacteroidota > Bacteroidia > Bacteroidales > F082 > JAADID01. The sequence goes on from JARRQC010000042.1 coordinate 14,619, forward strand.
AACCGGGTGCATGTGATCTACCCTTTCGGAAAAAAGCTTTCGCGTAAGCTGAAAGAAAATGAGTTTATCGGCATAAAGCCGTCACAGGCAAGGAAACTCATTTCCTGTTCACCGGGAGATCATGCCAGAATGGTTATCCGGCAGCCGGTAACTTTTACGGATGAAAAGAGCTATTATCTGCATAAAAATCTTCGTGCCATCGACGCATTACCCGTCTCTCATTTAGAATACAGAGAAATTGCTTTCCGGATGTTCCATCGATTTCGACTACAGCAGCATCAAGAACAAGAATACATTTACCGGCAGCCGCCATGATGACAGGATACTGCTTGAAAAGCTGGCTTATGATGGGTTCAAATACCGCTACCATGAGAAAAACAAACATGCCATGCAGCGCCTTAAAAATGAGCTGGCCATTATTGACAAGCTGGGTTTTTCATCCTATTTTCTCATCACCTGGGACATCATCCGCTATTCGATGTCAAGAGGCTTTTACCATGTCGGACGGGGCAGCGGAGCCAACAGCGTAGTGGCCTACTGCCTCAAGATCACCGACGTGGATCCCATCGAGCTGAACCTGTACTTCGAAAGGTTTATCAACCCGCGACGCAGTTCACCGCCTGACTTTGACATTGACTACTCCTGGCGAGACCGCGATGAGGTGACCGATTACATTTTCAAGCGTTACGGGCGCGAGCATACTGCCCTCTTAGGCACATCGGTCACCTTCCGGGGTAAGTCGATCTACCGCGAGCTCGGAAAGGTCCACGGGCTTCCCAAGGCCGAGATCGACAGCCTGACAGAAAACCCCATGGCAGAAAAGGACAAGAACGAGATCACCCGCCATATCCATTCGCTGGCGGTCATGATGGCTGACTTTCCCAACATCCGGAGCATCCATGCCGGCGGCATACTGATCTCCGAAGAGCCCATCTACTGTTATACTGCCCTTGATATGCCGCCCAAGGGTTTCCCCACTACCCAATGGGATATGTACGTGGCTGAGTCGATCGGTTTTGAGAAGCTTGACATTCTCAGCCAACGGGGTATCGGACATATTAAGGATGCAGTGGACATCATCCGTGGTAACCGGGATATCGAAGTAGACGTCCACCGTGTCGACAGGTTCAAGCAGGACAAAAAAGTGCGGGCACAACTCAGAAAAGCAGAAACCAACGGCTGCTTCTATATTGAAAGCCCCGCTACCCGTGGCCTGCTGAAGAAGCTGAAATGCGACGACTATCTCACCCTCGTCGCGGCAAGTTCCATCATCCGGCCGGGCGTGGCCAAATCAGGCATGATGCGCGAATACATCTTCCGCTTCCACAACCCCGACAAGTTCGAATACATCCACCCCATCATGAAGGAGCAACTGCAAGAAACCTACGGGGTGATGGTCTACCAGGAGGATGTATTGAAGATATGTCATCATTTCGCGGGACTGGATCTTGCGGATGCAGATGTGCTTCGCCGGGCAATGAGCGGGAAATACCGCGGCAAGGAGGAGTTTCAGCGTATCGTCGACAAGTTTTTCGAAAACTGCAAAGCACGTGGATATCCTGACGAAATCACCCGCGAGGTGTGGCGTCAGATCGAATCGTTTGGCGGTTATTCCTTTTCCAAGGCCCATTCGGCGTCCTATGCCGTCGAAAGCTTCCAGAGTCTCTTCCTGAAAGCCTATTTTCCGCTGGAGTTCCAGGTGGCTGTCATCAATAATTTCGGTGGTTTTTACCACAGTTGGGTCTATTTCAATGAAGCCCGCCGGCAGGGTGCCAACTTGCTGCTCCCGTGTGTGAACCATAGTGAATACAAGACCTGCATCCATGGAAAGGACATTTTCATGGGATTTATTCACATCTCAAAGCTGGAAGGCAAGCTGGGAAAATGTATCGCAGAGGAGCGGGAACAAAATGGAAAATACAAGGATCTCGAAAATTTCATCCGCAGGATCAATCCCGGCATGGAGCAGTTGATCCTTCTCGTGCGTGTGGACGCCTTTCGCTTCACCGGGAAAAACAAGTCGGCACTGCTGTGGGAAGCTCACCTCCTGCAAAAGAGCGGCAAAAGCCTTCCAAAAGATGTCCGCCTGTTTGAAGGTAAACGCAGGAAGTTCAAACTCCCCCAGCTGGTGCACGAACCGCTGGAGGACGCCTATGATGAGATCGAACTTCTGGGCTTCCCCGTGTCGATGACCTATTTCGATATGCTGCGAACCTCCTTCCGCGGGGAAGCCCACGCCGGCGACCTCGACAGCCTGGTCGGCAGAACCATCAGGATGGTCGGGCTGCTGGTGACCATCAAATATGTGAAGACCGTCAAAAAGGAACTGATGCACTTCGCCACCTTCCTCGATACTGCCGGCGAGATGTTCGACACCACCCACTTCCCCGATTCACTGAAAAAATATCCTTTCCGCGGACATGGAATTTACCTCATCCTGGGTAAGGTCGTCTCCGAGTTTGGCTATGCCAGCGTCGAAGTGGAAAAGATGGCCAAACTGCCGCTGAAAACCGATCCCAGGGAAAGCTGACATCGTTCAGGATGATGCCGTGTATTCTTACGCCACCAAAACATCACCGGTGGCACATATGCTTCACGGGCAGATTCTGGATATTCGATTATAAACTGTTGATTGTCATGTAAAGTGTCTTTCAAGATTCTGCAAACCAAATCTTCTCACAATATACATGCATTTGTTTACTATTTATTCTTACTTTTCTCATTTCAATCTGAAAAACCGCTATGAAAAGGAAAATTACGCTGACCCTGATCGTGCTGATCGCCTCATTACAACTTACTCAAGGACAGATTTTGATCTCTTTGTTGCTTGGTGACAGGCTGAATTCCGACAATATCGAATTTGGCCTGAACGGAGGGTTTAATCTTTCATATGTCAGGGGCATTGACCAATCGAAAAGCCAAAACAATTGGGAACTTGGTTTTTATTTCGATATCCGGATGATCAAGGAAAAACCCTGGTTCGTCGCAACCGGGGTTTATGTAAAATCAAATGTAGGAGGCCGGAATGTCCCGTTGAACTATCCGGGCCGCAGAATGATAGATGATTCTGTATATCATGATTTTGAATCTCAGGATGGAAAGATAGAAATGGGCTTTAACACGTTCTATGTGCCGGTGAATATTAGATATCTATCGAAGAGCGGAATATTCATTGAAGGAGGTGCCCAGCTGGGGTTGGTGTTCAAGACACATGACATCTATCATGCGAGTGTCGACGGGCATGATCTGACATATGATGTAAAAAAAGGCGTGCGCAACAACGGGCTCTACAAATGGTTCGATGGAGGTATTGATGGCGGAATAGGATATAAATCAAAGAGTAAAGCAGGTTGGAAGATCGGTGTGTGGTACTACGTGGGGCTCACCAATATTTACAAGAAAGACCTGGGTTATAAAGCTTACAACTCTTCATTGTATGTGCTCGCCACCATCCCGATAGGAAAGAAAAAAGCCGAACGCGTGCGGGCTGAAAAAGCGAAAGCAGCTCAGTCCGATGACAAAAAGTGACTTCTGCACCTAATGATCTGAAAACCTTTATTTATTGATGGATTAAATTATTAAGATGCCTTTTTACAGAGGGATCGCGAAAGAAAATAGCCCCCCACAGCAGCGGGAATACCAATGATCAACCCGCCCACCAGCAGGCATAAAAAGACATTCAGATTCGTTGTGAGCAGATCAAAAGCCATCCTTAGTGAAAAGGTACCTGTTAGAT
>JARRQC010000043.1:0-30560 GCA_037382165.1 bacterium
CCCAGTGGAAACATACATAATGTCAAGGGATTCGGACTCGGACTAAGCTATGTTAAAGCCATCATTGAAGCACATGGCGGGAAAATCACACTGGATAGCGAACCGGGTAATGGCAGCGTGTTCACCATCAGTTTAGACTGCTAACTTTGTATTATGAACAAGAAAAAGAAACTCTTGCTTGTTGATGATGACCTGAATTTCGGGGCAGTGTTGAAGTCCTACCTGGAAATCAATGATATGACAGTAGAATGGGTAGATGATGGTAAAAAAGCATTTCCTGCGTTTCAAAAGAATGATTTTGACCTGGTATTGCTGGATGTGATGCTCCCTCATGTCGATGGTTTCAGCATTGCCCGTAAAATAAAGGAATTGAAAGCCGGCACACCCATCATCTTCATCACTGCCAAAACCCTAAGGGAGGATATCCTGGAAGGGTATAAGACAGGAGCGGATGATTATATAACAAAACCCTTTGATTCTGAGATACTGCTTTTCAAGATCAAAGCCATTCTGAACCGAAGCACGGCATCCGTCGCTGACTTTCCCGATGACATATTCAAAGTTGGGAAATTCACTTTCGATCATAAAGCCAGATCACTGCTGAACAATGATACCGATGAAAAAGAATCGCTATCCCCCAAGGAAAGCGAACTGTTGAAAATGCTCATAGAACATAAGGGAGAGGTGCTCAATAAAACAATGGCCCTGAATAAGATCTGGGGTGACGCCAACTATTTTACGACTCGCAGCATGGACGTCTACATAGCCAAACTCAGGAAATATCTCTCCTCCGATCCTTTACTCAGGATTGTTACGCTGCACGGTGCTGGATACCGGTTGATTGAGAGCAGCTGAAGTTGGTCGTTTGCAACAGGCAGTCGGCAGGTGACACCACATCACACCTACATAAGATTGATTTTTTTGTGTCAATTTTAACCATTGCAACCACTGTAACAAAAAAATCCTCCCCGCTTTGTAACTTTGCCCTGAAACCGTCGTCTCCCTTTAGAAATGTCCAAAAAGCTTTTTGATACGATGATCATGCCTGCGACCGATAAAATGTACAGGTATGCCTATTCCATCCTGAAGGATTCGGATACCGCACATGATGTCGTACAGGAATGTCTGATCAAGATCTGGAATAAACGGGATAAATTATCCGGGATCAGGAATTTCGACGCGTGGGTCATGCGGATTACACGAAACCAGTGCTACGACTGGGTGAAAGTCAACCGCTACGACCTGCAGTCCGACAGGGATATCTTGCGGGATGACATCACTGTCAGGGAAACGGAAGAAGCCGATTTCATGACGATTTTTGATGATGGGATGCGATGGCTGACACAGGTGATCGACACACTTCCCCAAAAGCAAAAGGAAATATATCACCTGAGGGAAGTGGAGGAGATGACTTACCAGGATATCGCAGAAATACTTTCGTTGAGTTTGAGCGAGGTAAAAGTCACCATCCACCGGACGAGAAAGCTGATCAGGGAGAAAATAGAAAAAATCAATGCATATGGACTCGCGAATTAAAGAACTGAAGGAGAAATACTGGGCCGGCGAGACATCTCCCGCCGAGGAAAGGGAATTGAAAGGCTATTTTTCAAGCCACGCCTCTCCCGATGCGGAAGCTAAGATGTTTCGTCACATGGATACGCAGAAAAAAACCGGAGCAGGTCGCCCTTTTACACACCCCGGAAGGAAGATCAGAACAGGCTGGTTTTCAGCTGCTGCCGCGGCTATCATCCTGATCACCGCCGGCATCTTTGTCTGGCAGAACGACACGAAGAGTACAGACCAATATGCAGTAAAAGACCCGCAGGAGGCCTATGAGATCACCAGGGCTTCCCTGATCAAAATTTCAGAAGGACTGAACAAAGGGAAAACCTATACTTACGAATTGAAAAAGATCAATAAAGCAAAAGAAACGATAACCTATTAAAATTGTAATATCATGAAAAAAGGACTAATCATTATTGGAATGTTCCTGCTTTCCGTCGGTTTGATGGCGCAGGGGAAAATCATCAACAAATATTTCGACAAGCTCGAAAATGATGAAAATTTTACGAAAGTATCTGTCAGCCAGAAAATGTTTTCCATGTTTACGGAACTTGAAGCGGGCAGTGACGCAGAGCAGGAATTTATGCAGGCGGTCAGCAAACTCAAAGGACTGAAGGTCATTATGGCCGACAGTGTAGCCAACTCTGCCGATATGTTCAAAGAAGCAGTTGCGGATGTTAATAAATCGGGTTACGAGGAATTAATGTCGGTAAAAGATGCAGATGAGAATATGCTGTTCTCCATCATCGAAAAGGATGGTATCATCTCTGAATTGCTGATGGTTGCAGGCGGTAAGAAAAGTTTTGTCATGTTAAGCCTCTGGGGAGAGATTGATTTGAAGAATATTTCTAAAATTGCACAGGAAATGCGATTGGAAGGAATGGAGAGACTGGGTAAAATGCATGACGATCACGACCATGACAAATCTGAGGATACTTATTAATATCCTGCTTTTTGCAGGCCTTACCCTGCCTGCTTTGTCACAGGAGCAACCTTTGAAGGATTATGCGGAGGAGCGGAAAGAGCGCAAATTCTGCCTCTATCCCAGTACCCTCCGCATGCTCAATATAACCCAAAATGAAGGGTATAATGAGATGGTCAGCGGCATCGAGAAGTTGCTGATATACAACCTGGACTCTGCTGCCCGTGCCGACCATTCCTACAAAGAGATCTTTAAAACTTACCGGCAGCTGGGATATGAGGAATATATGACCATGTATGGGGGTGGCAGGACCATGTACCTTTATGGCAATGAAAACAGGAAACCTCATGAATTTATAGGTGTTTTCGGTGAGGATGACATGGCCCTGGCCATTTACCTGCGGGGCATGGTTAATTGGGGAAAGATTCCTGAATTGATCAAAACCATCCAGGAAGGTGATGTCCTGAACATATTAGATTTAAACAGCAACAATTTTGAAAACCATTCTCAAGATCACTGACCTGTCCAAAAGGTTCGGTCGCATTCAGGCTGTCGACAAGCTGAACCTGGTGGTCTCACAGGGACAGGTTTACGGCATACTCGGCCCTAACGGCAGCGGCAAGACGACCACCCTGGGTATGATCCTGGATGTGGTCACACCCAACCAGGGCAGTTTCCACTGGTTCGATACGGATAATACGGTGGAAGCCCGCAAACAAATTGGTTCCATACTTGAATCACCCTGCTTTTATCCCTACCTTACTGCTGTCCAAAACCTGCGTATTACGGCGCATATCAAGCAGTCGGGGAAGGATAACATTGAGAAAGTACTGCATCAGGTGGGGTTGTACGCACGGAAGGATGACAAATTCAAGACCTACAGCCTGGGTATGAAACAGCGCCTTTCAATTGCTGCAGCCCTGTTATCCGATCCGCCTGTACTCATTCTTGATGAACCCACCAATGGCCTGGATCCGGAGGGTATCGCTGAAGTTAGAGAGCTGATCCGTAATATTGCCAAAAACGGGAAAACCATCATCATGGCCAGTCATCTGCTGGATGAGGTGCAGAAAGTATGTACCCATTTCTGCGTACTTCGCAACGGGGTTAAGCTCCATGAAGGCAGTGTTTCAGAAACACTCGGTGAAACCAACCTGGTAGAAGTTACTGCTGAGAACCTGATTGAATTGGAAAGAGTACTCAATACACACGATGGTGTGGATTTAATAAGAATAAACGGTACAAACATCGAACTCACCCTGAAACCCGGTACCGATGCTACTGATATTAACGCATGGTGCTTCAAAAATGGGATAACCCTCAGGAAATTGTTTACACACATCAATACCCTTGAACAAGAGTTCCTTAAAATCTTGAGAGAAAATGATTAGGGCATTAAAACTGGAGTGGCTGAAGGTCAGGAATTACAGGGTTTTCTGGATCTTAACGGCAATGTACACCTTTGCCGTTGTGATTATCGCCTCCATAGGGGTATTTTTTCTGGAATGGCTAAAGAATTTGGGCGCTGAATTTGACGGGATCGATCCGACAATCATCCCGATCTATGACTTTCCGGATATCTGGCAAAACACCACTTATCTCGCCTCCTTCGCCAAGGTATTGCTCGCTTTTATCGTTATCATTTCCATCAACAACGACATTACCTACAGACGATGAGGCAAAACATTATCGATGGGATCAGCAAGAGGGAATTCATTTTCAGCAAACTGCTGCAGATCGTCGCCCTTGCCTTTCTGAGCACCCTGGTCTTATTTATTGCCGGATTTATCAACGGTTCCATTTACTCACACGTCTGGGGAGCGGAATACATTTTTGATGAAATGGAGTTTCTGCTGGCCTATTTCTACGATATCGTCGTTTACTGTACCCTGGCATTCATGCTGGCGCTTTTTATTAATAAAGCAGGGTTTGCGATCATCGCCCTGTTTCTTTATACCATGATGTTTGAACCCCTCATAACTGTTAACATGATCTATAACCCGAACATAAATGATGGTATTGCGCCGTATATTGCACAATACTTCCCGATCAGAAGTCTGAATAATCTAATCCCCATACCTTATAGCAAATATATATTTATGGAGATTGAAGACAATGTACCCCTCAGTGCGGTTTGGATCTCAACAGGCTGGTTTGCAATTTTCCTTTCACTCATCTTCTTAAAGCTCAATAAAAAAGATTTGAATTAATCATCAATAAAAAATGATTTCGGGGTATCGTGTCGATGGGTTCAAGTGACACGGAACGACGGCTCGTTATTCAGTGAAAATAAGTGCTGTTATTTGACCCTCAGCACCCTTTCCACACCTTTCACCTGGTTGATCTTGGCGATCAACTGATCCAGGTGGTTATAATCCTTTACCATTACCGAAACCCGTCCTTCAAAATGTTTTCCCTTTTTATGGAAATTGATCGACCGCATGGTAACGCGAAGATCATCTGTAATGGTGCGTGTAATCGCACTGACCAGCCCGATCTCATCCTTGCCTGTGATCTTCAGGTTGGTCAGTGAATAAGAAGCCCCTTTCCCCTGAAACCATTTGACAGCCATGACCCGGTAAGGATATTTTTCCATCAGTACTTTTGCATTGGGACAATTGTTCCGGTGAATGGTCAATCCTCCCGTTGTCGTCACGAAACCAAAGACTTTGTCACCTGGAATGGGATTGCAGCATTTTGCGATGCGGTGGTTTACATTTTTCAGGTTATCGCCGATATAAACGACTTCCTGTAACTCTTCCTCTTTGGGTTTCTCTTCCAGCTTTTGCTCCCTGGCTTCCGGTTTTTTCCGGGCTCCTAACTCCTCTAAATAATTGACGAGGACTTTTTTAATTTCTGAGGGGTCGATCTTTTCTTCTGCAATAAGGTAGTACAGGTCGACCCCTGTCTCAACCTTGAAATACTTGACCAGAACATTGATGAGGTCATCAGAGCTTTTGATCTTCCAGTTCTTCAGTTTCCTGAGTAAAATATCCTTTCCAAGTTCAGCCTCTTTAAAACGTTCCTCTTTCAGCTGCTTTTTAATATTGAGCCGGGCCTTTTCCGTTTTCACGAAGGCGAGCCAATCGAGTTTGGGTTTTTGATTCTTAGCGGTGAGTATGTCCACTTTATCCCCATTTTTCAATACATACCGGATGGGAACCACTTTATTATTTACGCGGGCACCCTTACAGGAAGATCCCACGCCGGTATGGATCTCATAGGCAAAATCAAGGACTGTAGCCCCTGACCTCAATTGCTTCAGGTCGCCTTTGGGGGTAAAAACAAATATCTTTTCAGTCCCTCCGTTTTTCCGGGTGCGGTAGGAATGATCATGAATGATCTGGTCCGGATTCTGAAGTATGTCGCGCACCTGTGACAACCAGTCTTCGGTATGTATTTTCTTCATCACCCCTTTGTATTGCCAGTGGGCGGCTTGTCCTTCCTCGGCGACGTCATCCATCCGCTTTGTCCTGATCTGCACTTCCACCCATTTGTTGTTGCTCCCCAGCACCGTAGTATGCAGCGATTCATAACCACTGGCTTTTGGGGTAGTGATCCAGTCCCGCAATCTTTTCGGATTAGGCTGGTAGATATTGGTCACAATGGAATAAACTTTCCAGCAGATCTCTTTTTCTTTGGATGGTTTAGCGTCCAGGATGATACGGATGGCAAAAAGATCATATACTTCTTCAAAATCAACATTTTGCCGCCTCATCTTATTGTAGATGGATGGTACTGATTTTGTCCGCCATTTGATATCATAGGGTATACCCTGTACCATGAGTTCCCGCTCTATCGGTCGGATGAACTCTTTGATGAATACTTCCCGTTTTGTTCTTGTATCCCTGATCTTCTGGCTTATCGAATGGTAGAGTTCCAGGTTTTCATATTTCATCACCCGCTCTTCCAGTTCGGTCTTTACTTTATACAGGCCCAGTCGATGGGCAATAGGAGAATAGATATGTTTCACCTCATTGATAAAATAAATGGAATCCTCTACCCTGTTTTCAATATGTCTCATGTCGTTGAGACGGTGAGCCAATTTGATCAGTATCACCCGCATATCATTGACCACAGAAAGAAAAAGGGTCCTGAAAGCTTCCGACTGGTAGGAAAGTCGCTCAGTATGTAGGGATGAGATTTCATGGAATCCTTCAATGATCTCCGCCACCGATTCCCCAAAATCCTCACGAATACGGGTCATAAGTGCTTCAGAATTCACTTTGTCACCATGCAACAATGAGCAAATCGCCGAAGTCGGGCCCAGGCCGATCTCCTTCATCGCTGTCGATGCAACATTCAGGTTATGCAGGAGGTGAGAACGTCCGTCAGGGAAGTAATCGTCACCATAAATCTCACGGGCTAATTCAAAGGCTTGGATAATTTGTTGCCTGTCCTTTTTGGTAAGGTTCTCACTGCTATTGATCAGTTCTTCCAGTTTCTTTTCTATCAATATTTTATTTTCCGGACTTTCCATAAAACCTTCTTATCAAATATAGCAAAAGTGCTTCTGAAATCCAAGGATCAGGCCATTCAAAACCTTCATGCTGAGGCTGTCTGCCCGTCAAGTGAAACACTCTAAAGATCAAGTAATTAAGGTATGGTTTCTGTACACCAGAAACTTTCGATACCAGGCACTCAAAAATAAAACAGCGATTACCTCATGAGGCAAACGCTGTTTTATACAAATTTATTTCAGAGGATGTTATTTACTTTCCTCTTCGCCTTTTGGAGATTCCGGACTTCCGGTAATTGAATCGCGCATCCGGGTATCGGCCTGGATATTCTGGAATTTGTAATAATCCATTATTCCAAGGTTTCCCGAGCGGAATGCTTCGGATATCGCTTTGGGGATCTCTGCTTCCGCCTGGATCACATTGGCTCTGGCTTCCTGGGCTTTGGCTTTCATTTCCTGTTCGGCAGCGACAGCCATTGCACGGCGTTCCTCGGCCTTGGCCTGGGCAATATTCTTATCTGCATTGGCCTGATCCATCTGGAGTACGGCACCGATGTTCTTGCCTATATCGATATCTGCAATATCAATTGACAGGATCTCAAATGCAGTTCCTGAATCCAGACCTTTTTGCAACACCACTTTGGAGATGCTGTCAGGATTTTCCAAAACTGCCTTGTGAGAGTCTGCAGAACCGATTGAGGAAACAATCCCCTCACCCACACGGGCAAGAACGGTTTCCTCACCGGCACCACCGACCAGCTGTTGGATATTCGCCCTGACGGTAACACGTGCCATCGCGATCAGCTGGATACCATCCTTCGCTACGGCAGCGACTTTCTTGGTATCGATGACTTTGGGGTTTACCGACATTTGAACGGCTTCCAGCACATCGCGGCCGGCAAGGTCTATTGCCGTTGCCGTTTGAAAATTAAGATCCATGTTCGCCTTGTCCGCCGATATCAATGCGTTGACGACCGACTGTACATGCCCACCAGCGAGGTAGTGGGCTTCCAGATCATCGCGTTTCATCTTCAAACCGGCTTTGGTTGCTGCAATCATGCTGGTAACAATCACTCCCGGAGGTACTTTTCTCCATCGCATCAGGATAAGCTGTAAGAGCGAGATTCGAACACCCGAAACGAGTGCCGTGAACCATAATCCGACCGGGATGAAATAAAAAAGCAGCCATAAAAGGAAAATGGCGCCAACACCCGCGGCTATGAGTACAAAAATGTTGTCCATAACTATTTCTTTACTTGTTTAATAAATATTTTATTTCCTGAGATCTTCATGATCTCAACTTTCACATTCTCATCGATAAAATCAGAATAAGCACTCACCTCGTAGAACTTATCATCGAATTCCGCTTTTCCCATGGGCGCGCACCTGGATATTGTGGTACCGGTATCACCCACCTTCAGGTGGACATTGTCGATGGTACGCACCTTACTTTCGATGTTGGTACTCAGCATCGCTTTATTCCATGTTTTGGATCGCAACGCAAGCAGCAGTCCTATAATACTTACCCCGAGCGTGGCTCCCAGCGCAATATGCCCGGCTTGTAACCCGATACGTGAGTAAGCAAGCCAGATGCCGGCTACCATGAGCCCGAAGCCAATGACACCGGCAACGCCTGATCCGGGTATCACCAGGATCTCAAGCAACAGCATGAGAATACCCACCAGGATCAGAATAACAACAACAGTCCACATAATCTACCTGATTTCAACGGTTAATTTTCTGTTGGTCATTTCATCATATCTCGGCTTCAAATCCTCGATGGGTCCCTTCTTTACCGGGCATTTTCCTTTGTAATGGGCCACAAGGGCACAATTTTCCGCCTGGAGATGATCATGTTCGCATACTTCTATAAGGGTCTCGATTACGAAATCAAAGGTGTTTACCTCATCGTTAAAGAGGATCAGCGTTTTGATCACCGAGTCTTTCTCTATGGTGCCAATTGCCGGTGATTTTTTCTCTTTCTGCGCCATGGGACAAAAGCCTGTGTAACAAAATTAGCAATATTTGGGTGGAAGGCTTAAAATAATGTAAGTTTTTACACAACTGCTATTTTTGCCATCAATTATGGAATGGATCAGATGGGTAAATAAACTGGAGGAGGCTTTCGATTCAATAAGATTGCCGGGTGCCGAAGCACAATTTTCGATGGCGCCCGCCACCCGGCAAGCAGAACTGAAGCGCTTGTCCGGAAGGGAGGTTCCGAGGGAAAGCGCTGTGTTGATCCTGTTTTATCCCGATAAGGGCAAAACCTGGACGGTTTTCATTAAAAGACCAACAGATGGCAGCGTGCACAGCGGCCAGGTAGCGTTCCCCGGCGGTCGCGTGGAGGAGGCTGATTTAAGCTACACGGATACGGCGCTGCGTGAAGCCTGGGAGGAAGTGAATATTAACCCGTCCAGGGTCAGGGTCATCGGCGGCCTGTCCAAGTTACACATCCCGCCCAGTAATTTTGATGTGTACCCAATCGTTGGATATACAACTGAAAGACCAGATTTGAAAGGAAACGATGAGGTGGATCGGATTGTGGAAGTGGATGTTGAAGAACTGCTCGATCCTGAAACCCGGACTTCAAAAATTATCCGCCACCGGTTGGGACAGAGGGTAGAAGTTCCCTGTTATTTTATCGAAGGGGAAATTATCTGGGGAGCCACAGCCATGATCCTCGGGGAGTTGATCGCATTGATCAATGGTGATGCGTCCTAAGACTCATTCTCCTCAGGTCTGGCGAACGGCAATTCCATGAACCGGTTGCAGGTATAGTATGTATTCAACCCTGAAACCGTCAACCCTTCCGCCTCCTGCATGTCAATCATGCCTTTTTCGCCAATCAAATTCCCGGAAACATAAAGATGCAGCACTTCACCAACGATCAAAAGGGTTCCGTTTGCCGGTATGGGAATTTCGTTAACCATCTGTAATCCCATCCTGATCTTGCTTTCCGCAACATAAGGTGCTGTAAAACCATCCAAAAACGCTGCGGTAAGTCCTGCTTTCTCAAACTCGGAAACATTCCGCTTATATTTTGCGGAGGTATGATGGGCTTGCTCAACAATCCCGGCATGGACATGATTCATGGTAAATATTCCTGTTTGCCTTATATTTTCAAGGGTATGCCGGTCAACAACAGGCGGTCGCATAATGACACCAAGCAGCGGAGGATTAGCGCCTACATGCACCACGGATGAAAAAAGAGCGAGATTGTAATCACCCGAGGAGGAAGAAGTACCTAATAACATCGTGGGTTTACATCCTGAGATGCCATTGATAAGGTTGGTCCGGAACAAGCGTTCCCAGCTTAATATGTCGGCCTTGCTATAGTGTTTCATCAGCTCAGCCAGGTCTTACAATTTAAGTTTTGACAGGCCTGCATCCACACCGATAACCTGTCCGGTTATACCTCGGGCCTTTTCATCAATCAGGTAGCAAGCCATCTCCGCAATGTCCCCGGGTTCAAGTATAATCTTCAGCGGATGGCGGGACTTTGCATTCTCGATCATCTTTTCGTTGCGCAACAAATGGGCTGCCAGTTCCGTGTCAGTAAGAGACGGCGCGACACAATTGACCCTCACGCGCGGAGCAAATTCAGCAGCCAGCGACCTTGTGAGCCCCTCTACCGCACCTTTCGCCGAAGCAACCGAGCTGTGAAAGGGCATTCCCTGCCCAACAGCCACTGTACTAAAGAGTACGATCGAAGCTTTTTCTGATTTTCTTATTTCTTGATTACTTTCACCGCTCCCAGCACATTGATTGTAAAATCCTGCTGAAAGTCCTCCTCCTTCAAACTTGATAGGGGCTTTAGGTTTATGCTGCCCGGGCAATATACAATACCGTCAGCCGACTCAACATCCGGAAGTTCGTCTTTCAACACATCGGCCGTATGATGCTCAAGGTTCTCATGATCAATGCCCGGGTCATTCCTGCTTATGTTAATCACCTTGTTTTCAGCTAATAAACTGTCGATGACAGCCCTTCCGATGCCTTTGCTGCCTCCTATGATTATAATTGTTTTCATGATATTCAATTTATTTTTTGGGTTGGTAGATGCTTAAGGCGAGTATCCTTTAAGTCGTTAAGTTTTTGAAAAAAAGTGTGGTTCAGTAATTCATTGTGCGCGGGTTTGATCTTTACAAAATGTTCCTCTGCAAACAGGGCATAATAGTTTGTATAGTTAAATATCTGCAATTTTTCATAAGGTATGATCCATCCGTACGTATTGAGAATCGACCTGAACCTTACGATGATTCCACGGTCGCGCAACTCTATATTACAATGATTCAGGTTATTATCCAGTTTAAGTAAATTCTCTATTTCCTGACTGCATTGCATGATAAGAAAACGTTGTGAACCATAATAGCCATTCCTGATCTTGTCCATCAAACGAAAAGGTCTTCCGACCTGCTCCTTAATTTTATCCTTGATTTCCCGGTTATTGTATGAAACGTTTAAAATCATCATTTACTTCGTAAAGGTGTCTTCGAGTATCTTGAAACGAAACTCAAAAATATTTCTGAGCTGTGACCTTATAAGGAAACGATGAACTAACCGTCCCAGCGGACCGAACGGAACCTTGTAAGAAACTTTATCCCTCATCATCACACCGCCTTCTACCGCTTCAAAATGATGTTCATGGTGCCACATACTGTAGGGCCCGAATCGTTGCTCATCAACGAAAAAGCGTTTATCCGTAACGTGCGTAATCTCCGTGACCCAGTTGGACTTGATCATCGGAAGTATACCGACGCGATAGGAAATGATCTGTCCCGGGTACATTTTACCTTCATCTCCGGAAGTGATTTGAAAACCCATGTGTTTAGGTGTGATCTTCTTAAGGTTGCCGGGAGAGGAGAAAAACTCCCATGCATGATCCAGGGAAATCGGCAGGAATTGTTCTGCCGACAACGTGTAGCATCCACTATGCCGTTCTATTTTGAACATTTTGAATTGACTTATGCCTTTACAACAATCCTTAACATCATTTGTTTGGCAACTTTTTTCCTGGCATTCACGTTTTATAAACGGTTGTCGTTACTTTTGTTTCTTTACAAAAACAGGATGAGCATGCAAACTGTCACTTTTCTGATGACGAAGATCATCGCCACACTGGGACCTTCCACCTCTGAGAAAGACCGGATCAAGGAACTTATCGAGGCCGGAGTTCGTGTATTCAGGATCAATTTTTCTCACGGTTCTTTTGAATCCTATGATGCCTTGCTGTTAAATATCAGGACGGCAGCAAAGGAATTGGGAATCTATGTGTCTGTTTTGGGTGACCTTTCCGGTCCAAAGATCAGGATTGGAAAAGTTATTGGAGAAGGGGTGCATCTCAAGGAAGGAGAGGAAATATTTTTTGTATCCGACAAGGTTGTGACGGGCAGCCCGGGCAATGAAAGAAATTTCTCAACCACCTACCCACCATTCGTTGAGGAAATAAGGCTGGGAGAACGAATCCTGCTTGATGACGGAAATATAGAGGTTTCACCCATCAGGAAAACAGGCAAGGGCAAGGATGCCAAACTGCAATGCAAGGTTCTGATGGGTGGATTGTTGAGCAGCTCCAAAGGGGTGAACCTGCCTGAATCTGAATTATCGCTGCCATCGCTGACCGAAAAGGATTATGAATGCCTGGCCTATGCTGTTCAGAAGAATTTAGACTATATCGCGTTGAGTTTTGTCCGTAAGGCAGAAGACATCAGGGTGCTGAAGAATAAAATGCTTGAGATGAAGGTCAGGCCGAAGGGGCTGGATATCACCGGTGGAGACCTGGGATTTTCGACTTCTTACGAATCAAATTACATACCCATTATTTCCAAGATCGAAAAGCCACAAGCCATCGACAACCTGGAAGGGATCATCAAAGAAACCGACGGAGTCATGGTAGCCAGGGGAGATTTGGGTGTGGAGATGGAGCTTGCTGAAGTTGCCCTGCTGCAAAAAAGGATCATCATGAGCTGTCTTCAGCACATGAAACCGGTGATTGTGGCAACCCAGATGTTGCAAAGTATGATCCAGGATCCGGTTCCGACACGGGCAGAAGTATCGGACGTAGCAAATGCTATACTGGATGGGGCTGATGCGGTTATGCTCAGCGGAGAAACTGCAGTGGGAAAATATCCGGTGGAATCTGTCAGGATGATGAACCGGGTGGCCATGAAAACTCATCAATACCAGTTGCAGGGGCTAACAGGAAGAGGCAAATTCATGCCCTATGAAGGCGTTCTTTCCCGTAAGGCAGCCATGGCCCGCAGCGTAAACCTGATGGCCAGGGATGTCCAGGCAAAGCTGATCATTACATGGACCCACTCCGGCGGAAGTACGGTGTTTCTCAGTCAGCAAAGAATGGCCATCCCGATAATCGCCTGCGGTGAAAATATTGAAAGGTTACAACAGCTATCCCTGCTCTACAGTATAACGCCCGTTTATATGAAACAACCTGCTTCGGGAAGTAAATTCATCAGGGCGATCAATCAATTGGTATTGAAAAACGGATGGGCGGAAAAAGGCGATCCGGTAATCGTTGTGGCCAGCAGCCCGATCAACAGAAGGGGGGTCACCAACCGGGTTGTTATCCACATGGTGGGGGAAAATGTAGGTGAGTAGGAAGAATATTCCTGTCGTATCTATTCAGACTGTCATTTTGTGACCCCTAACTCATTACAGGCACTAATATATTCGGAGGCTGACCATGCCTGGTAAGACTTGCCCATCGGCCTGCCCGTAACACCATGAAGCCACTCATTGAATTCCCACTGATTGTGGATGCCAAGTTTATTGAGTTTGGCCAGTTTCAGCAACTCTTTGAGGGCAACTTCCCGCAAACCTAATTTATTGATGCTTTTTACCCAGGCGCCGCCAATAAACGGCCAGATGCCGCCATTGTGGTAGTGGTTGGGCAGGTTGAGCAGGTTACCACTGAAATAGGACCGCTGGTCGGGATCGCTGGTAACCAGTGCGGGATAGATGTTTTTTACCGGATAGGGTTGGTTACCGCCGCTGCCCCAGATAAACCTGAAAATATTCACGGCTTTTGGTTTATCAACAATATTATACAACTGGGCCAGGATATTGGCATACACATCACATCGCCACCCAAAACCAAAGGGTGTTAGCTGTGCAAACAAATATTGTCCGTCATTATCTGAAAAATGAGTATTGAAGGCATACATGGCAGAACCGGCTTCCGTCATACTCGGCCAGAATTTTTTCAATACCGTGTTCTTGATCAGTTGCGCGCGGGTAATATGCTTCCCCGTCAGTTTTTTCTTTCCCAGCAATTCGTACAACCTTCCAATACACACATTTGCCCGGTACCAGAGCACTTCGTCGTATAACACATTGTAATTTCTTCCCTTCAGGTCCATCCAGTCGCCCGCTTCAGGGATCTCCAGCAAGGCATCATTGTTGGCATCATGAGCTGTCAACCAATTCATGATATGGGTAATCGTATGCATGTACTTCCTAAGGAAATCGAGGTCACCGGAGGCCTTAACGTAATCATGGAAAGCAATGATAAGCCATAAACCGCTGTCAATGGAGCAAATGCCGTTGATCCCTGAATAGCTGGGAACCAGGGTGTCGATACTCACATAGGAGGGTACCTGACCATTTTCGGAAGTGTTCTCCAGCAACAGTTCCAGGGTTTTTCGCTGGCACTTTCCCACCTTATCATCCCCGATCAGTGACAGTGTACCAGAAATGACAATGGATCCGTCACGGGCCCAGACGCTTCGATAGTTCAGATCCTGACCCACTGCTTCATTGTCTTCCAGGGAACAGGCGGAAAAACCTATAGGAGTGATATTTTTTCGAAGTGCTTCCAGGGCCATTTCATACCCTTCCATGATCACTTTATGCTGTTTTTTGGTTAGCCCGGTAATATCGGCAGTTTGCATAAGGTTCACCTGTTCCAGGTTTATCTCTTCCTGAACATGAGCTACCTCTGCTAAGTTGAATCTGATACCAAAATGCTGCAGTCCGTCCAGGATAGCATCCTGATAAAGTTTGTTGGAGAAAAAGATATTAGGATTGGCTGTTTCTTCCAGTAATTCCGGCTGGGCATTTCCCACAACGATTCCTTTGATACCATCCAATGCATACATGGCCTGGTCATTACCGCTATTGCCAGCTACGATGGTCTCTTCAGGGCTTATCTCCAGGTGTTTCAGCAACCATTCCAGGGAATTACCCTTGTTCGCCCATTTAGGGAGAATATCCAGATGCCTGGAACTTGAATATACAACATTCACATCCAGTCCTTTTTGCCTGAGTAAACTCCTGATCTCGCCGATCTGGGTATCCGTAGCGTCGTCGAAAAACCAACTGGATTTGTATGCATTCTGAAAATGATCGGGTTGCTTCTTGATCTTGTAGGGCAGCGATGAGATCAGTTTCGAGATTTTTTTCAAATTCCATCCCTCCTCGAGTATTTGTGAAAACTCCTTGATAACCTGGCCGGAAGAAAGGTCGTATATCAGGGTACCTACACCACAAATAAGATAATCCGGTTTGGGCAGCCTTCGCTTATAGATCAGGCGAAGGGTATCGTCTTTCAAGCGGCCGGTGTTAAAACACAACAGAGGAGACTTTTCAAATTGGATCCTGTTCCAGAACAGGTAAAATTCATCTGTTGTGATATGGCTCGGAAGCAGGGTGTCGTCAATATCGAAACTAAGAAACTTGATGTCCATAATAGGCTTGCCGTTGGTAAGGAATCTTCCAAAGTTAATAAAAACAGGGCGGCATCCCGGACTTTATCCCGAAGCAAAAAAGACAGGACAACTGTACGGATGAAAAAATCCTGCAAACCGTGAAGAATAGAAAGGAAACTTTCTGCACAATTATTTTCCTATTGCAGGCTGTAATGGATTGCTTTCCTGACAAATTCGCAGTCCTCAGGAAGATTGCAAATTTCTTTTTTCATGTATACGCATCAATACCTTTTCGGAAGGTATTACGATTTGCGCCAGGTTTTTATGCCTGCTGATGATGTCATGTTCGATTTGAAGGACGGTCTCCAGGAAATTCAGTTCCTGATCCCGGTCATTTTCAAGCGACTGATCCCGCTTACGGGATAACCTGTGAAACCTCGTTTCCCTGAAATTAGCATCGATAAAAACACGTACGGTAACGTCCTTAAGCAAGGAGGTATAAGTACCCTCTGCAATAACGATATCAAAGGGACCGGAGACTGTTTCCGTACCGATAATGTCCTCAGAGAAATGAACCAGGGGCTTAATGACCCTGCGTTTGCGCTTGCTGCATAATTTTTGCACATGTTCATTCATCAGTTCCATCTGTACTTCCTGGGGACCTACCCATTGGATATCGATTTTACGTTGTTTATGATTGGAATGAGGCGGAAGCCTGAAATAATCGTCTTGTCCAAGCACCATCACCTTGTATCCCATTTCGTCCATTTGTAACCTGAGCACTTCGGCAATTTCGGACTTACCGGATCCGGATTCTCCTGAAACAGCGATGGAATATGGCAATTCCATGTCCATGATTCTGAGTTGTTCCAGTACCATCCGGGCAGCTTCATGATGGTACTCACTGATGATAATTTTATCCCCGATCATTAAATCAATTTTTGAGAAACTTGTTCCGTTATAGGTATATCAAAGTTCTTCTTATTTAAATGAACAATAAAGTTGCGTGTAAGGTTCTCCCAATCCAAACCCATGGCTTTTTCCCTGCTCGATTCACCCATATTTTTTCGCTTTTCACCATCCGTCAGGAGTTTTCCCATTCCCCTGGCAAAGCCTTTCACATCCCCTGCCTGGACAATGATGGCTTCCTCTTCCAGGTAAAAATTGGAGAAGGGTATCTTATTGGAACTCACCACCGGTTTGCCAATGATAGCGGCCTGGGCTACGGACATACCGAATCCTTCCATTTCAGAGGCTGAGACATAGACATCGCAGAGGCTGAAAAGCATAGGCAGGAATTCGTCCGGAATGAAACCGAGTAAAAATACCCTGTCACGAATTTCCACCTGTTGTCCAAGAATTTCACTGAGAGAGGCAAACACATCATTTTCAGGTCCTCCTCCAATGAACAGCAAAGCCTTCTCATTTCTTTCCATTTCAATAAAAGCCTTCAGGAGCACATCCTTTCTCTTTGTAAAATCCATACGACTGGTCTCAAAATAGACAACGGATGATTTTACCCTCTCAGGCTCCACGCCGGTTTCATCCTTTAAATACTGGTAAAGCCCTTTCATTTCTTCCTCTGTATATTCGCGGAAGATGCGTGTATCAACTCCTGGCGGGAAAAACAGGACATCATCAATATTTACTCCGAGATTTGTGACCAGGCTTTCCGCAATTTCATAGGATGTAGCCGCAAAAGCGGGACTATAATCGCAGATCACCCGCTCATGACTTCGTCTTTCCCGGAATTTGAGTTCCCGGTTGATCTCTTTCGGCTTGTTCCTGAAGTTTCGCTCTTTGATAATTCCCAGGCTGTGTGGAGTCCAGGCATGGCGGTTCACGCTGTCCAGTGCCCTGGCAAGCAAATCGTTGTAAGTCATCATGTCATCATAGACCCTGTAGCGTTTGAACGCCTCGTCCTTGTATATGGCCGGCTTGATCTCCTGGTCAAGCAATGCCGTACCCAGCACTTTGGCCAGTATCAAAGGTCGAAGCTGCATGGTTTCAGCGGCGATGGTGGACCGAAGGTTAAGCCAATCAATATTTTTATCGATATGTTCATCAACCGGATCAGCCAAAGGAGAAGTTTCCGACCATTTTTGGTAAGCTTTCAGCATCACCTCCTCCTTGTTCACGTAATGTTCTGATCCCGCTTCTTCCAACAACAATTTACCAATATAGAAATCGGGTGCACTTGAAATGAAATAAAAGTGCCTGTCCTTATGGAATTTTTCCAGTGCTTTATGGCTGACAGCTCCTTCAAGTAGCCGGGTGATCATCCTTGAGCAGATGTCATTTTGCCAGCGGGAAACCAGCGATACCCCCAGGATACCCGCATCCCAATAGTGCGTGTTGATCGCTTCACATACCTGCCAGGGAAAACAGCCCAGTTCATCACCTTCACGGTTCATGTGATCATATATCCATTCCATTTGCTCGATGAGCGCCACTGATATATCCTCTTTCCTGATAAAATGGTCGCCACCGCCCGGTACATAAACATAGCGGACATGCTCTGTAAGATATTCCTCCCCTTCTCTTAATTTCTCCTCCTCATAGAAGGCAAAGCCCCCCCTGGCATAGATTGTGACCTTGTATCCCAACCTGTCGAGCGCTTCGGCATAAGCATTGACATATACATTTTGACCACCCGTATCAGGAGCGCCACCTATCGGAATATTTACCCCTCCAAAACCATGATTGGTAATGAGACAGATATGAGGCCGGTCGTTCTTTAGAAAAGATCGGGGTTCATGCTTTGATCTGTTTTTCTCCATGGATGCAATGCTTTAACAATACCCGTCATTCAACCTGATGATTCTGAAATCATGTACTTTGGATTTGGATGAATCACTTAATCATGGGCAAAATCCCTTGAAAAGGTCTATATATTCCGGAAGAATAATTCCGGACCAGGTATTTGGTACTTTCGCTGATCTGCAATATTACAAAAAACAATCCGCTTAAAATTCCAGTTCGAGCTGACTTTCCTCATCATCATCTCTGCTGCTTTCCTTTGTTTTCGGTTTTGATCTGCCCGATTTCTTCACCCGTGTTTTTGGGATCCTGTGCCTCAGGCAGGGGATCGAGGAACCTGATCTCTTTCACCTGTTTATTGGTCAATCGTTTTCCCTTCGCCCGGTAGCTTTTGATGCCTATAAAATCGGCTACGGGTACGACCTCGTATTCAATTTCATTGCTTTTTTTAGGTTTGATCTCCATTTCCAACCTGGGCTGCTTATCGAAAGAAAATCGGATCATTTCAGAACCTTTGGTATCAGGCAGGAATTCATAACGTTTATCAATGGATGCAGTTTTTGAGATCTGAAAGCGCTTGACGTAGTATTTCTTTTGCTCGCCGTCCAGGTAAAGGATCGTGATCACCCGGTCAGGATCAAACTTGCTCAGATGAACCATCTCATCATCAAAATGGGTATTGAGGTCATAGCAGGACACCCTGAATTCTCCACCTGAGAGGAGTACAAACAGATTATCATCCCCTTTGAAAGCGCACAGGTATTCTCCTCGCTCTTCTGTATTCAGGCGGCGAACCGTATCATCATACCCTATATCGAGTGCTCCAAGTGTGGATACCCCTTCTTCCCGCTGTAAAATATTTTTTATCGGCTTTTTCGTAAGGATATTCCCTTTGGCATTCCGGCTTTTGATGGCAAGCTCACTAAAATCGTAATCAAAGGTGGTTTTTTTCATACGGTCTGTCGGCCGGAGGTTTACTTTGATGACTTCCGCTTCCCCGTTGGGATTGGCTGTAAACCAGACTATTTTGGAGCCCTCTTTTCCGTTGGTCAGGTCATATTCCTTATCGCGGGTAATGCCAAGGACTGAAAAACGCTTCACATAATACTTTCCCCTGCGACCATCGCGGTATACCATGTTGTAGACTGTCCGGTCATCATTTTTCTTAAAGACATCAAGGTGGATCACTTTCTTTCCGACGAAAACCTTGGGAGCTACCTTGGTAACCAGGAGGGTACCGTCTTCGCGGAAGATGATAATGTCATCGATATCTGAACAATCGGTGATAAATTCATCCTTACGAAGGGAAGTACCGGCAAACCCTTCTTCCCGGTTGAGGTAGAGCTTTTGATTGGCTACAGCTGCAGAGGTGGCGGAGATCGTGTCAAAATTCCTTATTTCGGTCCTGCGTTCACGGCCGGCACCATATTTCTTTTTGATTTGCCTGAAGTAGTTGATCGCATAGGTCACCAGGTTTTCCAGGTGATTCTTTACCTCCTCGATTTCGGCTTCCACCGATTTGATAAGCTCATCTGCCTTGAAGGAATTATATTTTGAAATGCGCTTGATCCTGATCTCCGTCAACCTGACAATATCATCTTCTGTCACCTTCCTTTTCAGTTTTTTCTTGAAAGGTTCCAGGGCTTTATCAATAGTTTCAATGACACTTTCCCATGTTTCACATTTTTCGATCTCCAGGTAAATCCTGTTTTCAATGAAAATCTTTTCCAGGGAAGCGTTATGCCATTGGTCTCTTAACTCGCCCAGACGAATCTCGAGTTCCGTCTTAAGCAGGTGGACTGTATGCTCGGTATTGTGCTTTAATATCTCCTTGACAGAAATAAAAGCAGGCTTATCATCATGGATCACACAGCTGTTGGGAGATATGGAAACCTCACAGTTGGTGAAGGCATACAGGGCATCTATCATCTGGTCGGGAGACACATTCGAAGCCAGGTGTATGACTATCTCCACATTTTCCGCCGTATTGTCGTCAATTTTCTTGATCTTGATCTTTCCCTTATCATTGGCGCTGACGACAGAATCAATCAGGGAACTGGTTGTCGTGGTAAATGGGATCTCTGTAATGACCAGGGTTCGCTTATCCTGCTGGCTGATCTTTGCCCTGACCCTGATCTTTCCTCCCCTGAGGCCATCGTTGTATTTTGAGAAATCGGCCATGCCACCGGTCAGGAAATCGGGGAATATTTGAAAATCCTTACCCTGCAGATGTTTGATGGAAGCGTCGATCAGTTCGACGAAATTGTGCGGCAGGATCTTGGAGGCCAGTCCTACGGCGATCCCTTCCACCCCCTGGAGCAGCAATAGCGGAAATTTGACAGGAAGCGTGACCGGCTCTTTGTTCCGCCCGTCATAGGATGATTTCCATTCTGTGGTTTTGGGATTGAATACTACCTCCTTGGCAAAACGGGACAACCTGGCTTCGATATATCTGGCAGCGGCAGCACTGTCCCCGGTCAGTGTACTTCCCCAGTTACCCTGTGTTTCAATGAGCATTTCCTTCTGACCCAATTGAACCAGGGCATCTCCGATAGAAGCATCACCGTGGGGGTGAAATTGCATGGTATGCCCGATGATGTTGGCCACTTTATTGAACCGGCCATCATCCAGCCTGTTCATGGCATGCAGGATCCTGCGCTGAACGGGTTTAAGGCCATCCCTGATGTCAGGCACCGCCCTTTCAAGGATCACATAACTGGCATAATCAAGAAACCAATTCTCATACATTCCCCTCAGGGGGATGGTATGGTGTTCAGCATCTTTTCCAGACTGGCTGTCAGATTGGTCCTCATTCAATTCCTCTTGTTCACTCATTTCACGCTGTCAACTTCTTTTGACCGGGATACGCGCCCGGAACGGGATGTTTTTTTGTTTAAGGGCTTAAGTCAGGCTTGCTGTCACCGCTCATTTCCAGAATCGCAGGATCATTATTTCAGCAAGCAACAAAAGCAGTGCGAAGATAATAAATAGCTTCCAGACATCAGATTCTTTTTGAAGTATGCCTGCCAGTTCCCCAGTTGTTTCCAGTGTATCTCCCACAACGTTAAACTGCCGGATACCACTCTGTTGCAATTCGGCCTCCAGTTCCTCCGGGGTGAGGAATCGTTGATCGGATTCAGAACGGTTGTAGTTATAGGCAAAAACATGATAAATGGAATCCTGCAGCTGCAGGTCGTAGAATCCATTTTCGGTAATCCCGTCATGTGTATTGAGTAAAAATTTAGATCCCATCATCATCTGCTCCGGGATGACGGTGTAACCGTCCGATTTTCTGACAAGGCGGTAAGGCAGGTCACCCACCTGATTCCTGCCCTGTTTGGTTTCAAGTGTTATATCCTTGCCAACAATATAGGCAAGGTTCCGAGAAGTCTGCCCTTGCAGGGCTGTTCCGTACATGACAGGAACAAAGAGGGGGTGTGTCGCAAAATTACCGGAGGAGGGATGGAGTGAAACCGCCAGCAGAAAAAGGTTCCCCTTTTTAACCCTGCGGGTGATCAGGAAATCATCGCCGTTCAGCATTGTGGCCAGGCTCTCCATCCCAGAAGATACTGCGTATTGATACCTGACATGCCAATTCACCATCGGGAGATCTGCATTATCCGGTATAGCTGTGATGACTTCCCTGAATAGCGGATGACTCTCCCTGATCTTTACCACCCTTGTACTATTTGTATCAGCAGCGATGATCTTACCTGCATTGACAGCGCGGAGAAATAAATTCTCTTCGGCCCTGTTCCCATCATGGGAAGGTATAAACAGCACGTTACCTCCGTTTTCAAGGTAACGCTTCAACTGGGATATCAATCCCGAAGAATAACCGGGAAGACTATTTAAGACAATCAGGGCGAATTGATCGAGTACGTTGTAATTGATATTTCGATAGCCTGTCGAGGTCAGGTCAAATGTACTGTCGCTAACGTAGAATTTTAGCAGTGACATTCCCGAATCCGGTCCGTTAATAACCATAACCGGAATCCTGGACTGTACTCTGAAGGTAAAATAATAGCTATCATCAAAAGTGATGGGATAATCTTCCAGGCTGATTATCCCGTAATTCCAGCCTATCCTGTCAGGAACGACAGTTACTTTTAGCGTTTGCCGGTCTTCGGCTTCCAGATCAACCCCTGCCGCCGCTTTTTGAAGACCATTAACGGAAAGTTTCAGTGGGATCTTTTCCAACGGGTTATCCGAAGCATTTGATACACCAATGTGAAGATCAAAGGGTCTTCCCGGCAGGAGAAAGGGCTGCTCCACCCAGCATGAATCGATATATACGTTTCTTGTAGAAGCATGCAGCATCGGAATAAAGTAAAAAATCCCGCTTGTATCCATCGGAAATTGGTTGAAATCAAATGCATTCCGCTGAAAATCAGATATAAGATAGGAAGCAACACCTTTTGCTTTGTTGTCAACCATCACACGGTTCACTGTCCTTAACACAGATGACAAATTTCGTTGGGATGGTGATACATCGATCTGCTCAATTTCCGAAATAGCAGCTTCCTTTGTCATTGGTCGCGGACTGGATCCGGTTTCATTGGTAAGCAGGACAATCCTTGTATCATCGGGATGCTCATTCACAATGGTTTTGGCCGTACTCGCCGCCCTGTCGAACAGTCTCCCTTCCTCACCCTCGGCCGTCATGCTAAAAGAATTGTCAACATAGATCACCGACAGTTTATCATTCTCGGATATTTCCTCTCCTGCCCTCTCCCATCGTGGATCTGCAAATGCAATTACAATAGCGGTAATCGCCAGAAGACGGGTCAGCAATACCAGCAGCTGCTTCAGTTCATTTTGTTTCTTGGTTTGAACGGTGATCTGTTTCAGGAATTCGATATTGCTGAACATCATCTTCCTGTATCTCCTGAAATTGAAGAGGTGGATGATGATGGGGATCAGCAACGCAAATAAACCGTAAAGAAATGCGGGATGATTAAATACCATGCCTGACATAATGGATCAAGCGGCAAAAGTAAGGAAGAAAAGTGAGGAATGATGAATGATAAGTGATGAATGCCTGCCCGCCGAAGCTTTAGCGAAGGAGGGATGAATGATGAGTGAAGAATGCCTGACCGCCGAAGCTTTAGCGAAGGAGGGATGAATAATGAGTGATGAATGCCTGCCCGCCGAAGCTTTAGCGAAGGAGGGATGAATGATAAGTGAAGGTTGAGGGTTGAAGGGTGCAGAAAGTGGCGTTACAATGGATGCGGCCGTTGCAATAGATACGTAAACTCCTCGGGAATCCCGACTCCCGGACCAGGGACTCAAAAGAAGTAACGATGCAGCGATGTGAATAAAAACACAACGCAAATCCCTCCACCAGGAGAGGGATGCCATGGGCAATAAATCCAATCCAATATACTTAACTGCTGACTGCTGACTACCAAGATTTCAGATCACCCTGGCAACTCTCGTAAGTAGCCTATATCACTCCCTGGTCGAGCATGGCATTGGCCACCTTCAGGAAGCCTGCAACATTGGCACCTTTCACATAATCTACCGATCCATCCGGTTTGGTCCCATGTTTTACGCAGGATTCATGGATACTTTTCATAATATGGTGCAATTTGGCATCGACTTCTTCCCGGGTCCACTGAAGTTTTTCAGCGTTTTGGGTCATTTCCAGTCCACTGGTGGCAACACCTCCGGCATTTACGGCTTTGGCCGGTCCAAAGAGGACATGCTCTTTTTGCAATATCTCAACAGCTTCCGGTGTTGAGGGCATATTCGCCCCTTCTGCCACACACATACAGCCCTGCTCAATTAATTTTTTGGCATCATCGCCGTTAAGCTCATTCTGCGTTGCACAGGGTAGAGCCACATCCACCTGCACTTCCCAGGGTCTCTTGTTCGGGAAGAAACTGGCTTCCGGAAATTCATCGGCATAGGGCGCTACCACATCCTGATTTGACGCCCTGAGCTCCAGCATATAATCCACCTTTTCACCACTTACCCCATTGGGATCAAAAATATAACCATCGGGTCCCGAAAGGGTAACTACCTTCCCACCAAGTTCGTTGACCTTCATGGTCGCTCCCCATGCGACATTACCAAAGCCAGAAACCGCCACTTTTTTGCCTTCAAAGGATTCACCTTTTGTTTTCAGCATTTCTTCTGCAAAATACACCGTTCCAAAACCGGTGGCTTCCGGTCGTATCAGGCTTCCTCCCCAGGAAATACCCTTACCTGTCAGTACGCCGGTATGCTCCCGCTGCAATTTCTTGTACATCCCATACATATATCCTATTTCCTTGCCACCTACGCCGATATCACCGGCGGGGACATCAGTTTCCGGTCCGATCAACTTCCACAATTCCAGCATAAAAGCCTGGCAGAACCGCATGATCTCAGCATCCGACTTTCCTTTCGGGTTAAAGTCAGACCCTCCTTTTCCACCCCCCATGGGAAGCGTGGTCAGCGCATTCTTGAAGATCTGTTCAAATCCCAGAAATTTCAGAATACTCAGGTTCACACTCGGGTGAAACCTCAGCCCGCCTTTATAGGGACCTATCGCATTATTGAATTGAACGCGGTAACCCAGGTTGACATGTACCTTTCCGTCATCGTCCAGCCAGGGAACCTTAAACATCAGTACCCTGTCGGGTTCAACCAATCTGTCAATGATCCCGGCAGATTCAAAATAAGGATTCTGGTTAACAATATCTTCAATGGATTCGAGTACTTCGCGTACTGCCTGGTGGTATTCCTCTTCACCCGGATGCTTTTTCTCCAGGTCATTCATAATTTTGTTTAGGTCCATGGCTGTATCTTATTGATTATAAGGGATATTTTTTGATTGTGTCATTTATTCACCAAGGGGTGAAAATAACAAGGCAAAGGTAGATTTAATTTCCAAAAGGAATGAATTCAGCGTACAAAATACAACATTTTTACACAGTCTAAATAGCAGTTTAATAAGCAGTTAAAACTTCTGTGTGAAGAAAACAACTAATTTTTTAGTTAATATTTATACCCTGATATAACTTTTTTATTTCCTTTGCAATAATTAACTAAATATTTAGTTATAAAAATAAAGAACAGGTATGAAGCAGCTGACCAAGGCAGAAGAACAGGTGATGCAGATCCTTTGGGATCTTGACAAAGCTTATGTACGCGACATCCTTGACAGGCTGCCGAAGCCCAG
The DNA here is from genome assembly GCA_037382165.1 of bacterium. Classification (GTDB taxonomy): domain Bacteria; phylum Bacteroidota; class Bacteroidia; order Bacteroidales; family F082; genus JAADID01. The sequence continues at coordinate 25,539 of JARRQC010000043.1, forward strand.
GCCTGCCTACAATACAGTTTCAACTATTATCCGGATTCTGGAGAAGAAAGGGTTCGTTTCCTATACACCATTTGGAAAAAGTCATGAATATTTTCCCCTGATCTCCAAAAAGGAATACCGTAAGTCCTTTTTTACCGGAATGCTTAAAAACTACTTTGGAAATTCATACAGGAGCCTGGCTTCCTTTTTCACAAGGGAAGAGAACCTTACCGTAGACGAATTGCAAGAGATCAGGAATCTTATAGATAAAGAACTGGAAAAGAAACAATCAAACTCATCATATATGTGTTATATGCCATATACCGTGGCAAAGGAAACTTTTTTGTACTCAACCGGTCTTATCTTCTCTTCGGGGTGGTTGCCGCCCTGCTGCTTCCCCTGGTCAATTACGATCTGCTGGCTTTTATCACACAAAGAAAATCCATAGAGGGATATGTAATTGCCTATCCCTTAACCAGCTTTCAGCTTCCTGAGATCAGCGTTGGCAGGCAAGCGCCGGAATATCCCGATTTAAATATCTGGCAGGTGATTTCAGGCGTGTATGTTACCGGCATTGTAGCAGGTATGGCCTTCTTTTTATACCGCATGTTACAGTTGTTCCGCCTTGTCATGCAAAAGGAACAACTTACAATTGGCGGTTTAAAGGTCTATTTTACGCCCGGGGACTGGCCCGTATTTTCTTTCTTCAATAAAATTTTCATTTCCAGGGAAGTCTATGAAAGTGATGCGTCCCAGACCATTTTAGCCCATGAAAAGGTACATGTAAGACAAATGCATTCTGTAGACCTGATGCTGGCTGAAGTACTTTGTATCATTCTCTGGTTCAACCCATTCGCCTATTTTATCAAGAAGGCTATACGGGAAAATCATGAATTTCTTGCTGACGAGGCAGCTACTGCCGGAATAAAAAATATTTCAGATTACAGGCTGATGTTGCTGGCGCATTCCAGCATGGTTCATACCAACAGCCTGGCACACAACTTTAGTTATTCACTTTTAAAAAGGAGGTTACACATGATGAAAAAACCGAAAAAGATCCTTCACCTGAGCCTGAGTATTATGGCTATTACCCTGGCTTTATCGATGATACTTATTGCCTGCTCACAACCCGACAGCATGTCTGCGGGAGTGGATGATAATGCATTGGCTGGAGAAGAGATTCTGACCGAAGCCGAGACCATGCCCGAATTCCCGGGGGGTATCCAGGCTTTGATGTCATTCCTTGCCGAGAATATTAAATACCCTGAAACGGCCAAAGCTAACAAGACTGAAGGCAAGGTGATGGTAAACTTTGTTGTGAACAAAGCGGGTTCTGTCACGGAGGTAGAGGCCGTGAAAGGTATTGGTGACGGCTGTGATGAAGAAGCCGTACGTGTCGTAAAGATGCTGCCTGACTGGACCCCCGGATATAATGACGGGAAAGCGGTCAATGTTAGCTTTAACCTTCCTGTGCTCTTCAGGCTCGGTGAAAGTGACTCTGTTTACCGCGTAGTGCAAACCATGCCTGAATTCCCGGGAGGAACACAAGCCTTGCTGAATTATGTGGCGCAAAACATCCAATACCCGGAAGAAGCCAAACGTGATTCTATACAGGGCAAAGTATTTGTCCAGTTTGTAGTTGAAAAGGACGGCAGTGTATCAGGTGCCAAAATACTGCGCGGAGTTGGAGGTGGTTGTGATAAAGAATCCCTTCGTGTGGTTAGTTCCATGCCGGATTGGAAACCGGGTCTTGATGAGGACGGTAAGCCTGTCAGGGTTGAATATACACTCCCGATCAAGTATGCATTGAACTAAATTTTTTTGACCAAATCAACTAATTATTTAGTTGATATCTTATGACGGCTTTGAGGTATTGCACGACGATACCTTGAAGCCGTTTTATTTTTCAAGTGGCACCCCCATGGTGTATTCAATAGTATTGATCAGTTCGCCCTGTTCATCATACCACTTTTCCGTACCATGCTTCACGTTTTGACGATAATTGATCTCCCGCTTGAGATTGCCGTTCGGCCACCAACCTTTCTGCAGGCCTGACCCTTTCTCAAAATTTCCGATTCCTACTACATTTCCATTCGCATCATAATAGAGCCATTGCCCATCGAATAAACCCTTCACATAAGCACCCTCCACCCTGGGGATTCCATCACTGTACCATTGCCTGAAAGAGCCATCGAGTGTGTCATTCACATAATAGGCTTCGGAGATCTTGTTTCCGCGGACATCATAAATTGTCTCCATCCCATTTCTCATGCCGGACAGATATTTCATTTCACTCTCCAGTTTTCCATTGGGATGCCACTTGCCGTCCTGATAGGAAAGTGAAGATCTTGGATTTCCATTTTCCCAGTAATCCTTTTTTACATTCTTGTCGCAAGAATACAAAGCGATGGAGAACAGCAGCAGGTAAACTTTCCAGTCTATCTTAATAATCATTCTTTTTCTTGTGATGGCGGTAATTCAGGATCCTTTAGTTTGATGACCGACAAATCATGGTATTTCAGAATGTTCCAGTAACTGTTCACGTAATTCCCGGATTTCCCCACCTTCCGGATGGCATATTTGCTGAGCAGCATATCCGCCGGAAATTCATCAATGCAGGATCGCATCCGCTTGTCCAGATTGACCAGCGCATCAATGAAATAGTACGAAACGTCAAATCCGCTAAAGCCATAGATATCAGGATCAGTATGATAGGCTCTCCTGAATTTTTCGACAAAATGTATAACCTGCGGATCGTCGTAATCAATATAATGGGATGAAAAATAGGTGAGTTGCATATTGTTGGCCTGCAACTCATCCAGGTACCTGAGCCTTTCAGTGGTTGGCAGGGTGATGACACGGATATTAAAAGTATCCCTGTATTCGTTGAGTTTGTTCAGGGCATCCCCGTAAAAGGACTCATTGTCCCCGTAAATGATCACCAGGTTTTTCCTCAGGGCGGAGGCATTTCTGAAGAAAGGATTCAGGCTGTCTTTGATATAGTTTACACGAATGAGCCGGTTGGGAAAGGAAGTACTGTCCTCCGGCTCCGTTGAGAGTAAAGCGGGGGATACCTGACTTCCTTCAAACTTGTAATCCGGAAGCGGACTGTTGCTGTTATAATCCTCATCCCGGAAGGCAATGGAAATACCAAGATTGGAGAGATCCGTATTGCCAACTTCAATCGTTGGGGATAAAACGGTTTCAATCTCTTTTTGGATATTATTCACTTCCCCGATATCCTCCAGATCATTGTGGGTGATGAGGAACACTTTGGATAAGGCGTGATCCCTTTGAATCAGTGCGGCCAGCATTTTAGCCTGGAAATCCGTATCGGGTTTCACTTTGATTGTCGAGTTATATTTCGTGGTGATCTCATTACGAAAGGAAAAAGGATTGACGATCGGAATGTTGAAATTACCTGCAAAGAGGGCTACCTGGTCAAAACTACGGTTCAGGAAGGGACCGATAATAAGGTCCATATACTGCAGCCTGGGATCCTGCAGAATTTTGGCAGTTTTCTCGATACTCTGATCCACATCGTAAACATGCAGGTTAATATTGAAACCGAGACTTCTCAGGGAATCCACTGCCAGCAATGCCCCTTCATAGAACCGGATAAATCGGAAAGGCAAAAAACCTTCCTGCGGACTGCTCATGAATTGCATTCTATCGAGGCTGTCGAGCTCTTCCGTGTAAAAAGGTATCATCAGCGCCACTTCATAAGTCTTCGAGAAATCAGGTCTTATTTTATCGCAGACCTTCCGCACAGGCGAGACTGTTGTATCTGCAACGGCCTCCTCTTCCCTACCCGTTTCTTCTTCCGTATCAGGCTCTTCTTCTGTCACACGGGCCTTTCTTCCCACCGGGATCCTGACTTTTTGCCCGGGAAGGATTCGCCGGCTCAATGAAGGATTCTCTCGTTCCAGCATACTCAACGGCACATTGTAAAGTTTTGCAATACGGTTCAGACGTGTCCTGCTGCTGGAGGTGTATACAATATATGGTTTGTCGATTTTTATGTTGGGCACCCTGATCACCTGGCCTACATCAATATTGGTCGACAATCCCTCATTGGCGCTGTATAAATCCTGCAGTGTTACACCATACAGCCGGGATATGCTGTATAAAGTCTCTTTCTTTTGCACCTTGTGCATATAGTAGGCAGGCTCCTGCGGTTCTTCCTGTTCGGAATTGTCCTGTGGTGTGTTTTCAGCTGCAGTGGGTTCCGGTATCCGCAGCAGGTCACCGATTTCAAGTGTAGGACCAAGTCCCGGGTTCACCCGGCGCAGTTGATCTATGGTGACACGATACTTCTTTGCAAGACTATACAGCGTTTCCCCTTTAATAACTTCATGACGATAGCCGGGGAGGATGGCCGGTTCTGAATCAAAGTCCGCTCCCTGCCCCGAAGGTAGTTCTTCCAGCTTGTCAAACGCATCGTCCACAGGAATCCGTACATACTGGCCTTCCCGGAGCGGCTGGGGAACATCATTGTTCGCCTGCAGTATGTAGGCAAGGGGTCTATTGTATTCCCTCGAAAGTTTTGAATACGTATCCCCGGATTTTATGATGTGATAGAAAAACTTATACTTCCGCGACCTCACCTCCCTCGTAAGCTCGGTTTCACGGCTTACAGTCGGTATCCATAAATACTGGTCAATGTTGATACCCTCTTTTGCACCCGGGTTTTCAAAATAAAGTTCGTCGACACTTACATCGTAGGCTTTTGCGATGGAATAGACCGTCTGCCCCTGGGTAACCTGGTGAATGTAATACTGTTTTCCATCCCTGGCCTGGATACTGTCGCTGATATATACTCTTACCGACTGGCCCTGTAAACCCATCAAACAAAAAACGGCAAAAGACAAAAGCAGAATTTTTTTCACAGGCAAACGCTTTTTTGCTGAAGGTTTTTCAAAAATAAAATAAAACCATATTTCCAACGTGAAGCATGACCAAAATGTTGCCAATCCACAGTTTTATCATCCCATAATCCTGTGAACGGTCTCATAAAACACTATCCCTGAAAACTTCCGGGTA
>JARRQC010000043.1:30678-34101 GCA_037382165.1 bacterium
GTACGCTCATCACCCATAACCCCAACGGTCTGAACGGGAAGGAGAACCGCAAAAGCCTGCCATACTTCATTGTAAAGCCCCATTTTCTTCATATTGCTGATATAGATATCATCGACATCCTGCAGGATACGGACTCTTTCATCTGTGATACCACCGATGAGGCGAATCCCCAGCCCCGGACCTGGAAAAGGATGCCTGTCGATAATTTCCGACGGCATATCCATCGCCCTTCCGATCTTCCGCACTTCATCCTTGAAAAGCGAATTCAGCGGTTCCACCACATTCAGTTTCATGAAATCCGGCAGCCCGCCAACATTATGATGTGATTTAATTGTTGCTGACGGGCCTTTTACAGAGACGGACTCAATGACATCCGGGTAGATGGTGCCTTGCGCCAGCCATTTTACATCTGCAATCAGGTGGGCTTCATGGTCGAAAACATCGATGAACATATTACCGATGATCTTTCGTTTCGCTTCCGGGTCTTCCACATCTTCCAGTGCCATTAGGAAACGCTGAGAAGCATCTACGCCTTTCACATTGAGTCCCATATCCCTGTATGAATGCAACACATCATGAAATTCATTCTTTCGCAACAACCCGTTATCCACAAAAATGCAATACAGGTTCTTTCCTATCGCATGATGCAGCAGCATTGCGGCTACAGACGAATCCACTCCACCTGACAAACCCAACACCACTTTATCATTGCCGAGTTTATCCTTTAATTCCTGCACGGTGGTTTCTATAAACGAATCCGGTGTCCATTCCTGGTGGCACCCGCATATATTGACCAGGAAATTCCTGAGCAACTGTTTTCCTTCTTCAGTGTGATACACCTCAGGGTGGAACTGAATACCATATGTTTCCTCACCCTGAATATGGTAGCCGGCCACCTCGACACTTTCCGTACTGGTGATGACCTCAAATTCTTCCGGAAGGCTGAGAATGGTATCTCCATGCGACATCCACACCTGGCTGTTTTCGGAAATGTCCTTCATGAGGGGGCTTTGCCTGTGGATATAACCCAGGTTTGCGCGGCCATACTCCCTGATCTTTGAAGGCAGCACCTCTCCTCCGGCTTCGTGGGCCAGATACTGGGCTCCATAACAAACACCCAGCAGCGGAAGTTTTCCCTTAAATTGACCCAGTTCTGGTTTTGGAGACTCCGCATCCCTTACCGAGAACGGACTTCCGGAAAGGATAACTCCCTTTATCTCGCCCGATATCTCGGGTACTTTATTGTCAGGATGGATTTCACAATACACACTTAACTCCCTCACTCTGCGTGCGATAAGCTGAGTATACTGGGATCCGAAATCAAGGATGAGAATGGTTTCTTGCATGGCTCAAAGATAGGATTTCTGATAAAGAAAACCGGGGATGAAATGATGCATTATCAACCTTCTTTTAACAATGTTTAGACAGCTGAAACTTCCTTTTTGGTTAATTTTACAAAAACAAATCAATGGCAGTAAAAAAACAAAGGAAGAAAAGCAGAAAACCGGGCAACAACAGTTTGTGGGTTTTTTTGGCGATCATCATAGTGCTTGCGATCATCTCCATGCTGATCAGCTATTTCTGGGTCAGTGACGAAAAGCCGGATGTATTTCTACTCCCTTCGTCAGGAGATCAGGAAACTGTCGCTACGGACCAGCCGCGAGAGCAGGAGCAAACCCGAACCAATCCTGTTGACGGCACATGGATAAGTCATTATGATGGCGCCATGCTCACTATTTCCGGGAACTCATTTACCCTGGAATTACCGGGAATAGATGAGACGGGCACTGCCCGCGGTGTCTTGACCCTGGAAGGAAATATTTGCACTTTCGTTATTGAATCGGGCAGTGAAAGTTGCCTCGGTACAGAAGGTCACTATTTATACTCCCTGACCGATGACGGGGAACTGCACTTTGAGCTGATCAAAGACATTTGCAGCAGCAGGAAGGAGCGTATGACCGCGAACTGGTTTAAACTTTGACCCGGACTTCCCTACCTTGAGATCACCGTCATATAGACAGTTTCATTTCCAAGCAGATCCCTTACAGTCAGCTCAAGCCGGTTCTCCCCGGCAACCAGGTGTTCATCCGGTTGATATTCCAGTAAATTCTTTTTCGGCTCGTATTCGAAGAGTACCCATTCCCCGTTGATCTCTCCCCGGTATCTGGATATACCCGTCTCCCTGTCAGAAATTCTCAGCTTAATTTTACTTGAGCCGGAAATATTCACCGGTTTGAGCTCAGGAGGTATTGTATCCGCCATTACAACGTAATCGCCCAATAACCTGGATTCCGCGGATAACCAACCCTCATCCCAGCGGGCGCCGATATACCAGCTATTTCCCTTCCCATCCCTGTAGGCAATATATAATTTCTTAGCAATGCTATCAGCATATCCCTCAGGTATTATCTTAACTGAGAATGACTTGTGGACCGGGGTAAATCGATTGTGAACATGATATACAGGAGAATAAATGGTCGAATCCTTAAATGACAAAAAACGGCCATCTGACTCACCGATAAGTTCCCTTTCGCGTTTTGCATAATCCTTATTGCCAGTTGATTTTACTACAAATTCAAGGGAAGAAGTATTTCCTTTTACATCTTTTACAACATATTTCATAGTGGATACGGTGCTGTCCGGGAAAATCAGGATGCCATTGTTTATTACCTCGCGGTAATTGAAAAGCCGGTTGTTGGTATCCACCTGGGTCCTGACCAATCGTCCGCCCTCCTTTTTGTAGTGACCATAATCGATCAGGCTGTTGAGGTAACGTGTGGTGGCAAAGGAAACCTTATTCATTTCGAGGCCAAAGACCCGCGCATCATCGCGGTAAAAGTCAATGGTGTAGATGCCATTTTTGTTGGGCACATCATTCATCGGGTCATAGGTTCTGATGCCGAAAGAAACCTTACCTGAAACTTCTATCTTCGGATTTCCCTGCAGGTAGTGCTCTTCCCCCCATCCCGCCACAGGGAAAAAGGCCGTGTCGTTCTTTCCGTTGATCAAAGATGCATCATCAACCGGGTAAACTGCCAGTTCAAGTATTCGGGGACGAAAAAAATCCTTTACCTCAAATCCATTAAACATGAGAGGATTTACGGGATGCTGTGAAGCCTCTTCACGGATCTCAAAATGCAGGTGGGGAGCACTGGAACTGCCTGAATTACCGGAATAGGCAATGACATCTCCCTTTCGCACCGGCAATGCCTCCTTGTCAGGATAGGCTTCGATGACAAAACTTTCCTTGCGGTACTGAAGCGCCTTTACATAATCAGCCAACGCGCCGGTAAATCTTTGCAGGTGACCATAAACCGAAACAAACCCATCAGGATGGGTAATGTAAACAACTTTGCCATATCCACCTGTTGATACTTTGATTCGTGAGACATATCCACCGCCAATGGCATAAACAGGTTTTCC
>JARRQC010000044.1:0-10650 GCA_037382165.1 bacterium
TCCGGTGAAGTCGCGGGGACAGGGTTGCATGGAGCCAACAGGCTGGCATCCAATTCATTGCTGGAGTCAGCCGTGTTCTCCCATCGGGCAGCTTTGCGGGCGGTAGAACACATCAATGATATCCCTTTTGCAGAACAGGTGCCTGAATGGAATGATGAAGGCCTGACGTTAAACGAAGAGATGATACTGGTCACCCAATCCAAGAAAGAGGTGCAATCCATCATGACCAATTATGTAGGTATCGTGCGGTCTAACCTGCGGCTTCAACGTGCCCTTGACAGGCTTTCCATCATCTATGAGGAAACGGAAGACCTGTACAATAAGTCCATTCTTTCAGAAGATATCTGTGAACTCCGAAACCTGATCAATGTCGCCTACCTGGTCATTAAATTTGCCCAGAAAAGAAAGGAAAGTGTCGGGTTGCACTTTAGTATTGATTATTAAGGAGAATTGACAAATGAGTTTTAAGTTTGGAGTCCCGAGTCCTGCGTCTAAAATAAATAAACAGATCATTCTGGAATAAGTAAAGATCTAGAATTCTTATCGTTCAAGTGGTAGCAGGAATCACGAATACACGTTTTTTCATTTTCTTTGATAGAGAATAAATACTGATCATTATGGCGCTAATCAAGTCCGTAAATGGAATCTCCCCCCAATTTGGCGATAACTGTTTTCTCGCTGATAATGCGACAATCACCGGTGATGTGGTGATAGGTGACAATTGCAGCATCTGGTTCAATGCCGTAGTCCGCGGGGATGTGCATTACATACGTATTGGCAACAATGTGAACATACAGGATGGGGCGATCATCCATTGCACTTACCAGAAGGCTGCTGTTGAAATTGGAGATAATGTGTCCATTGCCCACGGTGCAATTGTCCACGGATGCTCGATCCATGACAATGTATTGATCGGTATGGGGGCCATCATCATGGATGGTGCAGTGATCGAAAGTAATTCGGTGATCGCTGCCGGTGCGCTGGTCGCGAAGGATACGCTGGTTCCGTCAGGCAGCGTATTTGCCGGGGTGCCAGCCAAACAGATCAAGACCGTGAATAAGGAATTGCTTGAAGGGGAGATCCATCGTATTTCAGAAAATTATAACATGTATGCAAGTTGGTATGATGAAGAACAGGACGAGTAAGTCTTCATAATCAATACTCCCGGATTGGAAAGGCAACCTATAAACTTCAACCGGTAAGAATAAAAAAAGCTGCCAGGACCCTGACAGCTTTTCTCAGACGTTTTATAACTTTTAAATACCTAATTTCTTCTTCACGAGCGGCAGGATATTGTCACCTGTTTCGTAATAAACAAGGGCGCCGGTACCTATATCGAAGATATATGTATATCCATTTTCCTTACCCACTTCGTTGATGGCATTCTTTACCTTTTCGATCAAAGGATTGAAAAGTTCAGCTTGTTTGGCCCCAAGGTCCTGGTCAGCTGACTGTTGAAATGCCTGAATACGTGCCTGAAGATCGGTGATCTCTTTTTCCTTGGTTTGCCTGATAAGGTCAGACATGGTATTGTAATTTTCCTGGTACTGGGTTACCTTGTTCTGGTATTCCATTGCCATGGAACTCATTTGCTGATCAAGAAAATCGGCATATTTCTTTAATTCCTCCTGAAGTGAATCCGTCTCCGGCATCAGGGTTAATATTTCATTTGAATCGATATATCCAAATTTTACGGTTCCCTGAGCAAATCCTGCTGAAGAAAAAACCAGCATCAGAGAAAGCAGAGTAAATACTTTCATAAACCCTTTCATTTTCATATTAATATTGTGATAAATACTCATGTTACGCTGTAATCACAGGCCGGCAAAATTAAGAAAAAAACAATACTATGAATGCAATAAAATTTTTCTCTTAAAGATTATTAAGAAAGATTAACTTTTGCTCCAAAGATCAGGATTGGATAAGCTTTCGCGCATTATTCCCCGCCTCGTTTTCGCTGATCCCTTTTGACGGTTTGCATGACATTTCCCACCTCATCAAGCACATCATCGCTGATGTCAAATTTGGGATTCCCGTAGAGCATGGTCATCCCGCCAGCCTTATCAAATACGAACGCGTAATTGTTCGTCAGTGCAATGCTCTCGATGGCATTGTAAACTTTTTCCTGTATGGGCTGAATGAGTTCCTGTCGTTTTTGGAACAATTCTCCTTCAGGACCAAAATACTTTCGCTGCAACTCCTTGACCTCCTGCTCTTTGGCAATGATTTCCTCTTCTCTTTTCTTCTTGATATCATCAGGTAGCAGCACCGATTCTGCCTGGTATTTCTTATACATATCCTCCACCATGGCATAGTTTTGTTCGATTTCCCTCTGCCAACGCTGAGACATGTCATCTAGTTCCGCCTGGGCATCCCCGAATTCAGGTATGTTGTCGAGGATATATTCTGTATCGACGTAAGCATATTTCTGGGCTTTCAAACTTTGTAAGCCGCTAGAGATGAAAAGCGTCAGTGAGAGCAATACTGCAAGTTTGATTGTTTTTGTCATTTTATTGCTGTTTTATTTTTTATTTCAACTCCAAATATCACGCCAATTGCCCGAATTGATTAATCGAGGGATTGGTTCAATGAGAAATGGAAATGGCTTCCTGCTGCAGTAGGTATGCCCGGTATCGGATCAAATCCATAAGCCCAGTCCAGTCCAAGCATACCAAACATCGGGAGAAATACGCGTACACCGACGCCTGCTGCCCGTTTTACATCGAATGGGTCAAATCCCTGGGAACCCAGCCAGGAATTGCCGGCTTCAAAGAAAACCTGTCCATAGATGGTTGAGCTGGGATTCAATGAGAGGGGATACCTCAATTCCAGGGTATAACGGGCAATGATTGTTCCCCCGATATTCCTGTCCTGGTAATAGAGCGGAGTAACGGACTCGTTCTCATACCCTCGCATACCGATGATCTCACGGCCGTCGAAATTATTATAGCCTGACAATCCATCACCGCCAAGGTAGAACCTTTCGAAAGGTGTTGTTCCTAAATCCGCGTTATAGTGACCCAGGAACCCAAAACGAAAACGGGGTGCCAGTACCAGTTTCTCAAACAACTCAAAATACCAGTAGGCTTTCAGTTTCCATTTGTGGTATTCGATCCATTTATATTTTTCGGTATCTGCAAGGTCTGAATAATCCTCTTCGGTAAAGAGCGAATATGGTGGCGTCAATTCGAGTCCAAGCGAAATTTCTGAACCGGAACGGGGATAGATGGGCTGGTCAATGGAATTACGTCCCAGAATGATCTCATAGCTGATGTTGTTGTAATTGCCATTTCCTTCACCCACGGGGAAAATGGTGCTGTAATTCTGCAGTTTATAAAGCTGAAGGTTGACGCCCTGGTAAAGGGTGAAATAGTCGTCCGGCCAGGTCAGCCTCTTGCCAAGCCCAACGGTAATACCGTCGATCTTAAAGCTGGATCGGTTCGGGTCATCTTTTGGTGCGCCGTTTGAGAATATGGAATGGAAGTAAGAAAGGGTAAGTGCATTCGGTTTCCTCCCGCCGAGCCATGGCTCGGTAAAAGAAACTGTCCAGCTCAGGTAATCCTTTCCGTAGGTCTGGAAACGCAGTTGCAGTTTTTGACCGTCACCAGAAGGAACGGGCCTCCAGGCTCCCTTTTTAAAGAAATTACTTAAGGAGAAATTATTGAAGCTCAGCCCAAGTGTACCGATAATCCTTCCATAACCCCAGCCACCGCTCAATTCAATCTGGTCAGATGAGGTCTCCTCTACCTGGAATTCTATGTCAACCGTACCTTCTGCGACATTGGGTACAATATTGGGTTGAATGGTTTCGGGGTTGAAATAGCGAAGGTTGGCCAACTCACGTGTTGTTCGTATCACATCACTACGGCTGAACAGCTGCCCGGGACGGACACGTAACTCCCTGATGATCACGTGATCATTGGTTTGTTCGTTTCCTTTCACCCTGACATATTTTATCCTGGCCTGTTTTCCTTCAACGATCCTGATCTCGATGTCGATACTGTCATTTTCGACATAGGTTTCTATGGGCGTGGCGTTAAAAAACAAATAGCCATTATCCATATACAGGGAACTTACATCAAATCCATTGGGATTGAATTGCAGGTTGGTTTCCAGCAATTCCGCATTGTAAACATCTCCTTTACGGATGCCAAGGACGGTACTCAGAAACTGGGAGGAATAGATGGTATTACCTACCCATGTTATATTCCTGAAGTAATATTTATTTCCTTCTTCAATATTGATTTTAATGCCCAGGTTCTGGTCGTCTATCCGGTATACGGAGTCTGAAACGATCTGCGCGTCCCGGTACCCTCTTTTGTTATATTTATTGACAATCATGTTGAGGTCGTCCCGGTAATTCTGTTCAATGAATTTAGATCCCTTAAATATTTTGATCTTGTAGTTTTCCTTGAAGTAACCGACAAGATCATCCCTGAATTTATTGAATCTAAGGGTGGCGGCATCCCGGACAAGGTCGATGGTCAATGGTCCAAGGGGGTTAAGCGGGTTAAACACCCCTCGTTCCTTGGTTTCCTTCATGGCTGACAGAATCGCATCGCGCGACAGTTCCGAGTTGCCATTGACATATATATGTTTGATCTTGACCTTCTTGTTCTTCTTGATATTGATCTTGAGTTCCTCAAAATTCTTCTGGTCACTGTCAGGTTTTTCTTCGAAGCTTACCTCTGCATTCAAAAATCCTTTTTCCCGGTAATATCCCCTGATGATTCTTCTGGTTTTGATCATGAGGTGATCCGTCACCACATCCCCCCTGGAAAGATTGATCTTTTCCCGTATATCATCTGCTTCCGATTTCCGTATTCCTGTAAAAGAGAATTTGGAGAGCCGCGGTCTTTCCTTCATATTAATGCTGAGGAAGATTTTGTTGCCCTGGATACGCGTCGCGGTAATGCTGATATTGTCAAACATTCCCTGATCCCAGAGTTTCCTGATTGCACCGGTGATCTCGTCGCCCGGGATTTTGACCTTCTGGCCCACTTCCAGTTGGGAGAGCATAATGATGACATTCTTATCAAAATATTCAACCCCTTTGACTTCGATGCCACCGATCGTATATTCGGAAGGTCTGTCGTAATTGATACGCGAAAGGTCATCACCAATATTGATCTGGGCCTGTGAAGCGAGTGCCGCACACATCAACCCGATCAAGCTCATCCACACAAATGTCCGCACTTTCCTTTTCATCTTCAGTGACCTAACTCTTTATCTGTTCACTTGTCAGGCCGAATCTCCTTTCTCTTTTCTGGTAACTTATAATCGCCTCATATAGATCTTCCTTACTGAATTCCGGCCACAATTTCGGTGTGAAGTACAATTCGGAATAAGCAATTTGCCAGAGCAGGAAATTGCTGATGCGCATTTCCCCGCTGGTTCTGATCAGTAATTCCGGGTCGGGTATGTTAATGGTGGTGAGGTAGGTTGCAAAAAGTTCTTCCGTAATTTGGTCCGGATCGAGTTGATTGGCTTTGATGTCTTGAACCATCCTGTCAACAGCATTTGTGATCTCCCAACGGGCACTGTAGCTCATCGCCAGTGTGAGGGTCATCCGGTTGTTTTTACTCGTTTCCTCCATCGTGGACATGAGTTTCTCGTAGTTGTCAGGTGGCAAGCTCTTCAGGTTACCAATGGCATTTAACCGTATGTTGTTTTTATTGAGCGTTGAGATCTCATTCTGTATGGTTTCGACAAAAAGGCTCATCAATGCATCAACTTCCAGTTTTGGCCGGTTCCAGTTTTCTGTTGAGAAGGCATAAAGGGTAAGATATTTAACTCCCAGTTCGGCAGCGGCTTCTGCGGCAGCCCTGACAGCATCCACACCATGCTGGTGCCCATAAACACGGTCTTTGCCTTGCTTCTTGGCCCACCTCCCATTGCCGTCCATGATGATGGCAATGTGGTTTGGGAGATTGTTCAGTATGATCTTATCCTTTAAACTCATCTATAATGGGTTTCTACCAACCCTCAAGGTTACATTTCAGCCTGCTTTTTAAATTGATCTTATAGGTGAGGGAAACACCAAAAAAGTTAAACCAGTCCCATTTTGTTTCATCCCCTCTCTGCATATAGGGTTCATGGTTTCTATCGGGATCTGAAAGCACCTGCAAATTGTTGTTTGGATCAATATCGGAGCCTGAAAGATAATAGGATGTGCTGACATCATCCAGGTAGTCGGTAAATGTTTTTCGCATTCCCCACTCGACTCCCAATCCAAAACGATCTGAAAGGCTGTACTTAAAACCGAAACCAAAGGGAATGGAAATTCCCCATTTATTATAGGGCTGACGGCCGTCGAAATTGACATTTTGACCTTCGGTACCCAGCGGTTGCAAATCGATCCCATCATACGATTGCGGATTGAAGGTAAAGAACCCGATTCCTCCAAAAATATAGGGTGTGAAGTAGTTCTTTTTACTGCCTGTGAAATATTCCAGGAAGTTGAACTCCGCAACGGCTGTAATATCATTAAGGTTAGACTGAAAGTTCAGTCCATTATCCGGAATAGCTGCATTTCTTGAATCGTCGCTTTTGATCAGTCCGCGGTTATAGCCTGCTTTGATCGCCCACCTGGCATTCAGGTTGAAACGTGCAAGCAATCCGAAAGCCAGCTGCGTTTCACTGAAATGCATGGCCGTATTCAGTTCACCCAGGTAATAGGATCCTCCTCCAAAAAGCCCGACTTCCATGGTTTGAGCCGAAATGCTGTGGGAAGCTATCATAATGGTTGCGAGGACCACCGCTTTTTTTAAATACTTCTTCATCCAATAATTACCCACTTGCAGTACCCTTTGAATTTTGAGCGGCAAAATTATCATTTTTTTGGCTATTTCATACATGTTCTTCCTCCTGTATACACTAATGAGCATAAGAGAGACGAATAAGATGATTAATTTCTGTAATCTCTCCCCCAGAGCAGTTTGTCACGAACCGTTGAATAGAAATCCTTATTCTGCATCTGGACCAGGTTTACCTGGAAATCACTTTTTTGAATGATGATCTCATCTTCCTTGTTGATGGCAGAATGCCTGGAATCCATCGTCATAAGGTATTTTTCTTCCCTGCCTTCTATTCGTATTTTGATCGTACTGCTGTCCTGAATAACGATAGGTCTAACTGTTAAATTGTGGGAAGCGATGGGAGAAATGATAAAATTGGCAGATCCGGGACTCAATATAGGGCCGCCGGCAGCAAGAGAGTAAGCGGTGGACCCGGTTGGTGTGCTGACGATCAGCCCGTCTCCCCAGTAGGAATTCAGGAAAAGATCATCAACAAAAACATGGACAACGATCAGAGAAGTTGTATTGTTACGGTAAATGGTCAGGTCGTTGAGTGCAAAGTTCAGTTCACCGAATATCCCCCCAGGTTTCACCAGTTTAAGCAACGCCCGTTGTTCCAGTTTATACTTCCTTTCGAATAGGTTATCTACCGCTTCACCAATTTCATCTTTGGATACGGAAGATAAAAAACCCATGCGACCAAGGTTAATCCCAAGGATAGGAATGCCTGATTCACGCACATAGGGGACGGTATCCAGTAAAGTCCCATCCCCGCCAATGGACATCAGTAAATCAGCATCTTTGATCAGATCCTCATGCGTTTTAAAGTGCACTGACCCTCCCGGGATGGATATATCAGCAGCTATTTTTTCCAGGTAAGGCTGGTAAAAGATCAACTGGGCTTTTCGGTTTGCCAGTTCATCGATCAGCCATTGGATATAGGGTTTCTGATCACTTGTATATCCTTTTCCAAATAATGCGATTTTCATGCAATGGATTTATGTCCCCTTTCGATTTGCAAACAAGCTGAAAGGGTGTCAGTTTGTACTGGTGTATCAGCCCATTTTGATAAAAATCGATCCGATACCGGTTCTTCTTATTCGTGCAAACTTAAGTTAAAAAGTGGCAAATCGTCAATCATTCCCGTTGATGAGATAAAAGTGCCGCCTAATCTTAACTTTTTTTAACGACACCGTTAAATTGGTGCAACCAGGTTGATGTAAAAGCCATAATCCCCTTGTTTATTCAACGCAAATTCAAAACGGATCACCAGATCATAGTAGGTGACAAAATCCAGTCCAAGCCCGTAACCCCAGAGTAATTGATTGGAAAGCGGGTTATCTGCCGCATATAACTTGTCTGATGCAAATCCCATGTCAAAAAAGAGGTTAGCATATAAAGCATAAAAGATCTTTCCAAACTTTTCTGTTTTGATTCCCGGGATCCTTTTGACAGTTTTTGGTATGATCTCAAATTTAACATTGGACTTGAACAGCCCGAAATTCTGGCCATTGATCAGGTAAAGTTCATAACCGCGTATTTCCATTCCCAGGTAGCCGAATGCCGGTGTCAGGAAATAGGGGATTTCGCTCTTATCCGCCAGCCAGCCTATGATGCTGTAAGCAAAATACCATCTTTTGTAAATATTGAGGTATTGATCCAGTGTGACCGAAAAACTCCAGAAACCGATGTCATTTCCGTTTATGCCCGGGCCTGTTCTTTTCAGGCCGATATCAAAATAATATCCGGTCAGGGGATAGGGTTTATAGTCCCGGTAATCCTGCTTATACAAATACGAAAAAGTAAAATATTCGGATATTTCCTGGTGGGGTGCATAATGGGGATTGAGGATCCACAGGCTGTCATTAAACCTGTTGTGGTGGTATCCGATGGATAAGGTATGTAAAAAATTGAACTGTGGTCGTAAAGTTACATCGAGGATACCATAGCCATATTCTCGTGCGAAACCCGAAGAAGGTTCATAGAACTCGGGTATATTTTCAGAGGTGGCAAAGATAACTTCACGGTTCCATTGCATACCTCCGGTAATACCCAGGCCAAGGTATTGCCTTTTGGTCAGATAGGGGATGGTCCAACGGGCCTCCAATTTCTGATCAAATCCAAACTGAATGAGGATATTCAACATTTCCAGTCTGCCCCGGAAGTTTTCTACACGGAGATCGACTCCGTAGTTCAATTGCCCCAGGTCTCTCGATTCCCACCAGGAGTTCAGGTTTCTGTTTGCGGTATTGAGGATGGGTATGGGCCAGATATACCACCTTTCCGTAACAGATATCTGAAAGTCCATTTTTCCCTTGTTTTTTATAGGGCTTATGGTCACAAAATTGAAGATCGAACGGTTGATCAGGTTTTGACGGCTGTAGGTTATCAATTGTTCCACTTCGGAGGGGGTCAGGGTGTCACCCGGTTTGAATTCCAGTTCCCGCAAGATAATCTTATCGCGTGTGATCCTGTTTCCCGATAAATGAATATTGCCGATAACCACCAGGCTGTCGCTAGCCACAGGATTCAGGGAGTCTGCAGAAAGTTCAGGGATTTGGGCAGATAGTTCCAGACCAATCAGGATCAAAAAGAACAATGCCCATCGCATATTTACATGTTAAGGTAATTCATGAAAGAATCATAGCGATCCTTGAGGTCACCCGTATCTTCATCTTCGCCATATGTGGCTTTTACATAATAACCGTAGCGGTCGAATGTCTGAAGAATGGAACCCATGTCAATCCTGTTGACCTTTATGACCACTTCCAGTTTGGTAGAATCAACATGACTTGAAAGAAACAAGCTGAGTACTTTGGCGTTATTGGATTCAACGATATTGGACAACTCTGTCAGGCTGTAATCCTTCTCACTCATTTCCAAAACGATTATGCCACCCGGGTTGGCGATGGAATAGGTGCCTGAAAGAAAGTTAACCAGCCTGGAAATGGTGATGCATCCCAGGTATTTATTGTGATCATCCAGTACGGGAATGACCGTAAGTTTCAGCTCATCAATAAGTTTTAGTACATTATAGACATGTTCGTGTTCGTTGACAAAAGGGTTCTTCAGGGAAAGTGTATGATTACCCAGGGGTTCGGTGAGATTGTTAAAAGAGTAGATATCCTGTTCGGCGATGAGACCCAGGAAATCTTCATTATTGACAATAGGCAAGTGGGATACTTTGTATTCATCCATCCAGCTTAATGCTGTCTTTCCGGTATCGGATGTCTTCAAATGCATGATTTCGTCTGTGATCAGTTGTCTTGCAATCATAATTATTCCCTGACTATTGTTTTTTCTGTAATGACCTTTTATTCAATTCAAGTTGTAAATATACGTTTTCAATTAGTCATCCTCAAAGATGTTGGAAAGCATATTCAGGTAATTCTGGTACCTGAAAAATGCAATCTCTTCATTTTCAACGGCTTTAATGATAGCGCATCCCGGCTCGTCCACATGCAAACAATCATTGAACCGGCAATCGTGCATCCTGGATCTGAATTCCGGGAACCGCTGCCCAAGTTCACTCTTCTCAAATTCGACCAGGCCGAACTCCTTGATACCCGGAGTATCTACGATAAATCCACCGATGGACAGGGGAAACATTTCTGCGAATGTGGTAGTATGTTTTCCTTTTTCATGGTAATCCGAGATCTTTCCCACCTTAAGGTTTAGTGTCGGATCAATGGCATTGATCATGGCTGATTTTCCGACCCCGGAATGACCTGCGATCAGGGACACTTTATCTTTCAGAAGCATGGAAAAATCGTCCATGGAGATCTGCTTTGGTACGGAAGTGACAAGTGTTGTATAGCCGGCATCTTCATAATAATACTGGTAATGGGCAAGG
>JARRQC010000045.1:0-10641 GCA_037382165.1 bacterium
CCATCGAGCCATGAGTC
Source organism: bacterium (assembly GCA_037382165.1). GTDB lineage: Bacteria > Bacteroidota > Bacteroidia > Bacteroidales > F082 > JAADID01. The sequence continues at coordinate 18 of JARRQC010000045.1, forward strand.
CTTGATTTGCAAGTACTTCATTTATTTTTTCAGCCATCATTTCCGGTTGATGATCGGGGATAAAATCACCTATGTCGTAAGTTTCAATGATTTTTCTGACTTCGGGAAGCGGGCTGGCGATTACCGGCACCCTGGCCTGTATGTAGTCAAACAGCTTATTTGGCAGGCTGAATCGATAATTGATGTTGCTGTCCTTGTCGAGGGTAAGTCCAAGGTCAGCCAGGGAGGTGATGGCCATTAGCTCATCGTAGGGCATCCTTTTCCGGAAAAAAACGCGTTCCCCCAGCTTGTTTTCCTCAACCATTTGCTTCAGCAGGGGAATTACATCGCCGCCTCCGACAATCAGCAGGAATGCCTGGTCAATATGCTGCATGGCGAGCACCATTTCTTCAGCGCCGCGCTGGATATTGATTCCGGATCCCTGGAGGATCAGCATCTTTTTATCCTCAGGAAATTCTCCTTTTTCCGGCTGCTTTTGTCGGGCTTCAGAGAGATAGGGAGATACATTTCTGACCACGGCAGGCAGCTTTACGTATTTTTCGTGGTAAAGCTCCGCAATGGAATCGTTTACGGTAATAATGTTTTGCAGCCTGGGAAAGATCCATTCCTCGATGCGTTGCCAGATCCGTTGCACATGCCTGCGGTTTATCAGTTCTGGAACTTCCGTAAAATATTCATGGGTGTCATATATCAGCGGGATACCTTTGATCTTACTGTTGAGAAAATTGGGCAGTAAAGTATCCAGGTCATTGGCGATCAGCAGGTCAGCCTTCTTAAAAAGTAAAAGAAAAAACAGACGGATGTTAAAGCAGGCATAAAAGAACGGGCCGCGGGTAAAGCACAATTTCATCCTGATAATGGGATAGGGTCTTTGATCCATCGGCGGGCTGTTCGGGAGCCTTCTGCCAACCAGTAGTACCTGAAATCCCATATCTGTCAGTGTCCGGCATGATTTTTTTACACGCTGGTCAGTGACAAGGTCGTTGATAACAGAAACGATTACTTTTTTGCTCAAGTTCCTGCTGTTGATTCTGGTCTTAATGGAATAACTGAAAATGATCCCTTTTATTGCCTCATTTCCCTAACTTTGGTGCATGCTCACGGTTCGCAGTAATGTATCATTGAAAAAGCTGAACACTTTCGGCGTGGAAGCGACTGCTGAGCGCTATGGATCCTTTTCCGGTGCCACTGAAATCAAGGAGTGGATCAGTGAAAATTCACTTCCCGAAAAGGTGCTCGTACTGGGTGCCGGCAGCAACCTGCTTTTTACGGGTGATTATGACGGCCTAGTCCTCAAGAATGACATCCGGGGAATACGGATCATTTCTCAGTCCGATGATGAGGTGCTGCTGGAAGTCGGGGGAGGTGAAAACTGGTCCGGATTCGTTGATTTCACATTGGGTCAAGGATGGAGCGGTGTGGAAAACCTCAGTCTTATCCCGGGAACGGTGGGTGCTGCGCCTGTTCAGAATATTGGTGCCTACGGAGTGGAGTTGCAAGAGGTATTCGTTGGCCTTGAAGCGCTGGACCTGCACACCGGCAAATTTGAAGTTTTTGACACGGAAAGTTGCGAATTCGGATACCGAACAAGCCTGTTTAAAACCCATGGCAAGGGGCGCTACATTATCCTGTCCGTTCGGTTGAGGCTGCGCAAGAAACTGCAGCCGAATCTTTCCTATGCCCCGCTGAAGTCTTATTTTCAGGGACGTGAACCTGATACCCTTAGCGCCAGAGAGATTAGTGAGGCGGTCAGGCAGATCCGCAGATCAAAGCTGCCCGATCCGGAGGTGATAGGAAATGCCGGCAGCTTCTTTAAGAATCCGGTGGTTACGGCATCAGAACTTTCGCAACTTCAGTCGAGGTATCCTGAGATACCGGTTTACAAGATCCATGATGATGAATATAAACTCGCAGCCGGCTGGCTGATTGAAAAATGCGGATGGAAAGGAAAACGGGCAGGGGATGCGGGTGTACATGACCGGCAGGCGCTCGTCCTGGTTAACCATGGAAAGGCCACCGGTAAAGAGATCAAAAAACTTGCAGATCAAATCCGGGAAAATATCAGTTCGGTTTTCGGTATAAAGCTGGAAAGCGAGGTGACGATTTTGTAAGAAAAGGTTCTGGTATTACTCCATATTGAGGGCCCCGACCAGGTCCCTCGAAGAAGAAAAACCATGTTCTTCGCAATACTGCCGTATCCCTTCAATGATCTTCACAGAAATTCCCGGATCGATGAAATTCGCCGTACCGACCTGGATGGATCCTGCACCTGCCAGCATAAATTCGATGGCATCCGTGGCATTCATGATGCCGCCCATTCCGGAAATAGGGATTTTTACCGCATGGTATACCTGCCAAACCATCCGCAGCGCGATTGGTTTTATGGCCGGTCCGGAAAGGCCTCCGGTTATGGTGGATAAAACGGGGCGCCTTTTGACGGGGTCGATCGCCATGGCCAGAAAAGTGTTGACGAGTGATACAGCGTCTGCCCCCGCATCCTCAACTCCTTTTGCGATCTCCGTGATATCCGTAACATTCGGACTCAACTTCACGATGAGGGTTTTGTCATACGCCTTGCGTACCGCCTCGGTAACTGCGATGGCGGAGGGACAACTGACACCGAAAGCCATGCCCCCTTCCTTGACATTCGGACAGGAGATATTGAGTTCAATGGCATGGATGCCATCCATTTCATTCAGTTTCTCCGTCACTTCGATGTAATCCTCCACGGTGGAGCCGTTGACATTGGGGATAATCTCTGTGTCGAAATGTTTGATCCTCGGATATATATCGCTGATGAAGTAATCCACCCCTTTATTTTGAAGTCCCACAGCGTTCAACATGCCCGAGGGAGTTTCGGCCATTCGGGGATAAGGGTTTCCTTCCCGGTGTTTCAGGGTAAGTCCCTTGACATAGATCGCCCCCAGGCTGTTCAAATCCATAAAATCGGTAAACTCTTCGCCAAATCCGAAAGTTCCCGAGGCTGTGGTGACGGGATTCTTGAGTTTTAGCTTGCCGATATTTGTCGTGAGGTCTACCATACCAGTTCATTCATGTTGAAAACAGGACCTTCGGTGCACACACAGCGGTTGCCCGTAGTAGTTTCGGTTACGCAGCACAAACAGGCCCCGAATCCGCAGGCCATCATATTTTCCAGCGAGACTTCACAAGCCAGGTTTTTTTCTTTGGCAATGCGTGCCACCGCTTTCATCATGGGGTCAGGTCCGCAGGTGTATAGCTGGTCAAAAGGCATATCCCCTTTGAATACGGAGTGATCCGTTACCAGTCCCTGCTCGCCCATGCTTCCATCCTCTGTAGTGACAAGTATGTCACCGTATTCGGAAAACGCTTCAGAAAGTACAATGTCTTTTTTGTTCCGTGCGCCGAACAGAAAGGTGATGTTTGTTCCTTTACTTTTTAATGCACGCGCCAACAGTATAAAAGGGGCGATTCCTGACCCGCCTCCAACAATAAGGACATGGGCATTTTCCTTTTCGGTAAAAGCGTTCCCCAGGGGATAAATGACACTGACCGGTTCGCCTACAGGATAGGATCCCATCCGGCGGGTACCCTTGCCGAGGATCTTGACATAGAAACTGAGGGTCCGCCTTTCATGGTCTACATCCAATACAGAAAGGGGACGACGGAGGAATACGTCGGAAGCTTGAGGCACCTCGACTTCAGCGAAATTTCCGGGAGCTATCGATTCGACAGGCAGATCGGATTGGAGCGTGATCACATAGCTCGAATCGTTAAGCCATTTATACTCCGCTACCCTGAACTGCTGAACTTTTTTCATCAATCTTGTTTCTTCTCGTCTTTTACTTCCGTTGAGCTTTCACTATCTGCTGATGATTCCCCTGTTTCCGCTTTTTCTTCGCCGGTCTCTTCATCGGTGAATTCCATCATCCCCTTTTCAAGCAGGAAGTTATACCATCCCAGTATTTTTTTCATATCTGAGGTATACACCGCATCCCGGTCATAATCGGGAATGGCTTCAGCAAAAAAGTCGGTGATCTCTTTTGAAGCGCTTTTTTTGGGATTCGGAGCAGGTTTGCCCCCGGTTAATTCATGGATTTGTCTGAATACCTCATCAAGCGGCTTGTCTTCTTCCTCTGTGTAAATACTGATTTCCTTTAGTGAACTGATCCTTTCATGGGGAAATGCAGGCCCCTTTTTACCATCTGTGAGTGATTCTACGATAATGCTGTTTTTGGCTTCCCCAACCAGCAAATACAGTCCTGGTTTACCGGATATCGACAATATCTTGCTTAGATCCATGAGATAAATTTTTTGCAAAAATAAGATAACTGCCAGATAAATCCGCTCTCTTCTTGGACTTGCATGATGATTTAACAAAACATATCCGCCGGACGTCTTTTGCAGGGCTCTCCAAACTTGTTACTTTTGTCGCTTTTATCCAATTTTTTATGAGAACAGGAATCTTAGCAATAATCACCCTATCGGTTTTGCTCATGACATCATGCAGTGGCGGTAAACAATTGTCCCAAAATAAAGACCGTGCTGAATCGGCTTTTAAATCAGGAAATTATACAGAAGCGCTTCGGTATTATGAGGAGGTGATTCATGCTTATGAGTCGGGTAATGATGCAACCAACTGTCCGGTGTATGCCAGGGCGGCTGAGGCGGCTGGAAAAATCGGACAAACGGAGAAAGCGATCCGGTACCTGGAAGCTGATCGTTACACCCGTTTCGCGAATGCGGATACCTGGTTCGATCTTTCCCTGCTGTATCGCGAAATTGATAACCTATCCAAAGAAATAGAAGCCCTTGAAGAATACCTGCGACGATATCCTGAAGCGGATAAAGCAGACCTGGCCCGCACCAGGTTGTTCGATATCTTTATGGAAACCGGAAATTGGGAATACGCCAGAGATCAGTGGAATGTAATACCCGAATCCAGTCGTGAATCAAGGATTGAAGATTGTTTTGTTTTTAACCGCGCGCTGGAAAACGACCATGCCTGTGATACCCTGGCCATTCAACTGCTCAAAAGTGATGATGAAAATCAACTTGCCCTGGAATGGATGGCAAAGAAGCTGTTCTGGGAGGCAGAAAGGCTCTACCAGGATGAAATGAAAGCCTATAATGAAAACAGGACCAACAAGCAGTACAGGCAACTGCTTAAAGCGCTTGACAGGGTCACTGCTGATTTTAAGACCTCCCTCGGATATTTCAAAAAACTTTATGATGCTGACCCGCTGCCCGAATATGCCAAATATTTAGGGGATATTTATAACCGCCTGGATGATCCGAAAAAGGCAGAATTTTATTACCAAAAGTCATCAGGGAACCAGTGAAATCAATTATTAAAATTCTACCTGCTGCTGACCCGGAAATATACTTTCGTCCAGACGAACATTTTTAATTTCACTTTGTTACCGGAGAAAGAGAGAATGTATTAAGTTATTTTACAAAATACGCTCATGTAATGGCAACAAGCTCTGAATTAGGCTGAAGCGCATTATAATTAACACATTTTCAGAAACAAAAATTGGTCTCGTATCAAATCTCTATTATTTTTGCATCGTTCACAGCTTTCGAATTTCACCTTTTTTTAATTAAATAATACAAATCCATGAGAAAAATCTATGCTGAATTTGCTTTAGCAAGCTTACTTATGCTTGTCATTGCTTTTACTCCACTCATCACTACCGGCCAGTCCAAACCTGAGGCCAATCGCTCTAAAGAAATTATAAATGATCGTATTGCCATCACCAAGATGCAAGGTAATACACGCGTGGATGCGCAGAGCGGAATTCCTTATACCGTGTACAGCCCGAATTTCAAGGCAACGGGTGCTACTCCGGCTGAGATGGCCCGGCAATATCTGAATGAAAAGGCAGATATGTTGACACCTTACAGCAAAAGTGAAGATATCCAGCATATCCGCACAATGGAAACTCCGGGTGGATACAAGGTGCATTTCAGACAGTTTGCTGAGGGATACCCTGTTTACGGATCTTCTATCACGGTTAGCATAAACAGGAAAGATGAAGTTGTTTTTGTGGCCAACAATTATAAACCGGTGAAGGATGTGACTACCGACATGACGGTAACTGAAGCCGGTGCGCTTGACATTGCAGTAACGTATCTTGATATTACCGGCACACTTGCCCATGAATCCGTCGAAACAGTGGTATTTAACACGGACCGCCAACACAGTGTGTTAGCTTACCAGGTGAGTCTGGTGCCTGCCGAAGACATCTTTGGAGACTGGGAGCTGATCATAGATGCAGGAACAGGTGATATCCTGAGGGCAGAGGATAAAGCATGTTATTATCATCCGCGTACCGATTCTGTAACAGGATCTGCATGGGTTTTCGATCCCGATCCGGTGACGAATGCTGCCGCAGTATATGGTGATGAAGGATTTGAAGACAACAATGATGCGGAAGGAGATTCGCTCACTGCACAATTGAAAGAAGTTGAACTGAAAGATATTTATTTTGACGGGACGACCTATTACCTGGAAGGCCCCAATGCTGTCATTATCGACGTGGAAGCACCCTTTACGGGCACTTTCGAACAGGACAGCGCAAACTTCTACCATAACAGGTCCAATCCGGCATTTGAAGCGGCCCTCATTTATTATCATGTTGACCAGAATATGAGGTACCTGAATGATTCTCTGGGGTTTGACGTTGAGCCCTTTCAATACGAAGGCGGTGTTCAGTTTGATCCCCATGGTTTCAATAATGCAGTCAATGCACACTATGTAGGATCTGCAGGATTTATCTCATTTGGCAGCCCTGAAAGCGGAGTTGACCTTGGTGAGGATCATGCCGTGGTACTCCATGAATTGGGTCATGGAATCCATGATTGGATCACCAATGGTGAGTTATCGCAGGTGAACGGCCTTAGCGAAGGCTTAAGTGATTTCTGGGCACAATCCTATACCCGTAGCCTTGGCAAATATCAGCCGGGAGATGAAGGATACGATTGGTTTGGGGTATGGGGGGGACAACCCAACTGGGGAGGCCCTTCATTGCGCCGGACAGATGTAGATGCACACTTTCCGGAAGATCTTGTCGGACAGGTGCATACAGACGGTCAGATGTGGTCCTCATCTTTGATGGCGATCTATGATGTGATAGGAAAGGAAGCAACAGATAAAAACCATTGGGAAGCCATTTCCATGCTTAACGGAGGTTCCGGACAGGTGGATGCTGCTATAGCTTTCATACAGGCGGATAAGGAATTGTATGGTGGTGAACACCTGGAAACGATTGTCGATGTGTTTACAGAAAGGGGTTATATCACAGGTTCCCTATTCATTGAATTCGAAGCCGATACTACAGGGGGAATGGGACCGCTGACGGTCAATTTTGAAGATAATTCCACTTCTTTCCTGGGTGATATCGTCTCCTGGGAATGGGATTTCGATGGGGATGGAGTCATTGATTCCTACGAGCAAAATCCAAGCCATACCTACACCGAAGTAGGGTCCTACACCGTAGGACTGAGGGTTTCTGATGGTAACGTCACCACTTCCCTTGTCAAGCCCAACCATATTACCGTCAACGGAGGCTTCTTTGTTTTTGAAACTTCCGAAAATCAACGGGACCACAGTGGCACCTTTCAGCGTGATTTCCTCCAGGCTAACGGGTTCGACGTTGTTTATGGAAATACGTTCCCCTCTTCACTTGCAGGTTTTGATGCCTGTTTCATTTCAATGGGAAATTATAACAGCGGGGATACACCACTTACGAACGAAATGGCGTCCGTGCTGATAAAATATCTTGAAGACGGAGGTAAAGTATACCTTGAATCTGGAGATGCCCTGGGCTATTATCAAAATAACAACCAGCAATTGAGAGACTTATTCGGCCTGAGTTCTGCTGAAGACGGAAATAATTCCAACGAGATTGATTTGCTTGAAGGACGTGATGATGCACTGACAGCCGGCATGGTATTCAATGGTTCCAACCAGACGGCTTCAGGATGGATTGACAGGTTCTATCCCAATTCAGATACCAACAGCAGGGTCGCATTTGTTGAAGGAGGTTATGGAAATGTGGCTGTTCAGTATTCCGGTGAGTTTGATCAGCAGACGTTCTGCTTTTCTTACGCTATGGCCGAGCTGAAAGATAACGACGCTGCATCCTCAAAGTATAACCTGATGGTTCAGATATTGAATTTCTTCGGATACCCGCTGGGAAGTGGAGGGCTTGTTGCCAACTTCCAAACAGACAAAACAAGTGTGTTGCCCGGGGAGGAAATGCTCTTCAGCGACTGGTCAGTCAGTGATACGGCAGATCCCATTACAAGCTGGAAATGGGATCTCAACGGAGATGGCACCATTGACAGCGAGGAACAAAATCCGGTAATGACATACACCGAAGGGGGAATGTATGATGTAATGCTGGTCGTTTCCAACAGCATGGATACCGATACCGTCGTGAAATCCCAGGCAGTGGCTGTTCGCTCCGGTATACTGGTCTATGAAGGGAAAAGTGTTTCAGGATACAGCGGTGATTACATCAATGACTTCCTGCATGAATATTCCTATGAGGAGATCAGCTATACCCATAAAATGCCTGAAGTGCTGGAGGGATATGATGTCATTCTACTCTCTTTCGGTAATTCAGGTAACCAGGAGACCGAAATGACACAACCTATGGCGAGCGCCATTAATGCTTACGGATTCGACGGTGGAAGGATATACCTTGAAGGCGGGGATGTCCTTTCTGACAACCCTGAACTCTGGACACTATTTGGTGTACTCGACATTGATAATGGTCAATCGAATATGATCTCAAGTCTTACCGGTCATGATGAAGCGATAACCTACGGCCTGCAATTTGACGCCTCATCACAATTTTCAGTAAATAGCATTGATGCCTATACACCCATTGAGGATCCGGCCATTGCGGCCGCATTCACCGAGGATGAATACGGCGTTGTGGCTATTCAACGGGATGGCGCTGCAACCACCGGACACAAGGCCTTTGCATTTTCTTATGCAATCGCCGACCTTGAAGATGGGGATGGAATGAATACAAGGGATGAACTGCTGTTGCGTATCCTGAACTTCTTCGATATCGTCTCGGATGTTGCTGAAAATCAGATAACAGCCAACTCAACCATCAAAGTTTATCCCAATCCTGCCGTAAGCCAGGTGACCTTGCAGTTTGAATCACCGGAAGAAGCTCTCGCCGATGTAATGCTGTATGATCTTTCCGGGCGCATGATCTCGGGGGAGAAAATGTCAGTCGACAGGGGCGTAAACCGATTGAACTTTCAGGTGGAGAACCTGCCTGACGGTATCTATTATTTTAATGTCCGTTCGGATGTCAGTAATGAGACCGTTAAATGGCTTAAATTGAAATAATAGATTTAAAGGACAGGCCAGTCACGAAAGCGATTTGCTTCTGACTGGCCTGTTTTTGTACCCGATAGTTTCTTATTACTTTAGCATATCAAAAACATTTTTAATAAGTCCATTATGAAACACACTTACTTTGCGTCATGGTCCATGACACTGCTCATCGTATGGGTTCTTTTTTCTGCACAGGATCTCTCTTCTCAAAACAAGCCTGAATACAACAGGTCACGTGAGATCATCAATGATGTTCAACTGCAAACGACCGTAAAAGGTTCAGCGAGGGTAGAGGAACTTACGGGAATAACCCGTGCAGTTTATCGTCCTGACTATACAGCCGTCAAAGCACAGCCTGAAGAAATGGCCCTTCAGTATTTGAAGGACAACGCTTTCCGCTTAACGCTTCAAAGGTCTGTAAACGATCTTCAGCACGAAAGGACCATTCAAACACCGGCCGGAACCCGGGTGCAATTTGTTCAAAAAGCTGGCGGTTACCCGGTATACAATGCAGATATCAGGGTGAGCCTGAATAGCAGGAATGAAGTTGTTTTTGTTACAAACAGTTATAAACCGATCATCCATCTGAGCACTGATGTTAAGCTGGATCAGACTGCAGCATTGGAAATTGCCAGGGATCATATCGGAATAACAGGTTCTGCCGTCCACGAAAGTGTGGAAGAAATCGTATATCCTGTTGACAATGACTATGCAACGGTTGCCTATCTTGTCAAAGCTGTTCCAGCAGAGGAACATTTTGGAGACTGGGAGCTTATCGTGGATGCATCCACGGGAAAGATTCTACGGGCAGAAGATAAAGCCTGTTATCATCAACCCGATGGAGAGGTTGTTGATGGTTCCGGATGGGTATTTGACCCTGATCCGGTAACGAATGCATCAAAAGTTTACGGCATTACCGGTTTCACTGACAATGATGACGCCGATAATGATTCACTCACCGCGCAATTAAAAGAGGTTGTTTTGAATGACATCACCTATGAAGACGGGCTTTATAAACTGGCCGGCCCCAATGCAGTCATTGTGGATGTCGAAAGTCCTTTCACAGGATTGTATGAGCAGGACAGCAGCAACTTCCATTTCACACGCAGCCAGGGAGCTTTTGAAGCTACAGAGATATATTTTCACGTAGATCAATCCATGCGGTATCTCAATGACTCACTTGGCTTTTCCGTCATGCCTTTTCAGTATGAAGGCGGTGTTCAGTTTGATCCCCACGGCTTGGGAGGTGATGTCAATGCCCATTATGTAGGTTCCGCCGGG
>JARRQC010000046.1:0-13640 GCA_037382165.1 bacterium
ATGGTAGCACGGCATCAACCAGGCCAACGATACTAACCGTACGGGTGTGGCGAAGAAGTGCCTGGTTATCGCCACACAGACAAGTTCGAGTGTATAGCAAATGCAAGACAGGGAATCGATGATCTATGCGGATGGAGCAGGAGCTTGTGTCGTAGAAGCGGTGGAAGGAGACAAAAGAGAAGGGATCGTGGGGATGGAATTTGCATCTTTCACGAAAGAGGAAGCCTTTTATTTATTTCTGGGGAAGAGCAATGTCGAGGAGGCTGATCCACGCGTGAGGTACATTAAGATGCATGGCAGGAAGATCTATGAATTCGCCCTTACAAATGTTCCGCAGGCAATGAAATCCTGTCTTGATAAGGCAGGTGCCGATATCCACAAGGTGAAGAAGATATTCATCCACCAGGCCAATGAAAAGATGGATTTTGAGATCATCAAAAGATTGTACAGACTTTACGGAGTGCGGGAAGTACCTGCGGACATCATGCCCATGAGCATTCATAAATTGGGCAATAGTTCAGTAGCTACGGTTCCCACCCTGTTTGACATGGTCAGAAAAGGAAATTGTGCTGAAGATCACAAACTGTCCAGGGGTGATCTGATCATACTCGCCTCGGTCGGGGCGGGGATGAATGTCAATGCCATTGCCTACAGGTATTAGCGTATACGGGTTCAAAATAATACAAGGCAACCGGAGCACCTCCAAATCAATTAATTAACAAACGCTTAACAATCTTTGGTATGTTTATTGCCCTTTCCAGAAAGGAATTACCTCAATGCTATGAAATCAAAAATTTGCTTGCTGACTTTTTTCCTGATTGTACTTATATCTCATCCAACCCAGGCCCATGTAGAACTCAACTACCCTGAAGGCGGCGAAACTTTTATCGCAGGCGATACCATTACCATTAAATGGACGGAAGTACAATCACATGTTACCCTCAACTGGGAGATCTGGTTCTCCCCCGATGCCAGCAATACATGGATCGAGGTATCCAACAACATCCCCATTTCCGCAAGGGAATACGAATGGATCATACCCAATATGAAAACGGAAAAGGGGCGTATCCGCGTGGTCCAGCATAATGATGAGGAACAGGATTATGAGGATGTGAGCGCCAACTTTACGATCGAACTACCACAGTCCACACCGGAAAACATACCCTGGATATCCGGGCTTACCCTGTTACCCAATCCGGCAAAGGATGCATGCAAAATATCATTCAACTTGCTGAAACCAGGCAAAATGGAGATCCTGGTCTTTGAACAGGATGGAAAGCTCAAGGATCACCACTCCTGCCCCAGGTTGAATGCCGGGGAACAACAGATGAGCATATCCGTTAACCAATGGCCTGCAGGAACCTATCTTCTGCAGGTTCGTTCAGAACGGGCGGTTTTGACCAGGAAGCTGATCGTCAGCCGGTAATTGTCATTTCTTGATGACTGCCAACCGGCCCTCAAAGAGGTCAAACAAATAAATGCGGTGGAAATCACTGCTCCAGGCTTTCCGGTTGAAATATTCAGCTGCTTTCACCGCATCCAGGCCATCCAGGTTTTCTGCCGTGATCACAAGCCAGTACTTATCCAGCCTCTTTTTCCGGTATAAAGCAAGCTTATGCTCTTTCTTCTCCAACGCTTCGCGCAAACGCTCCACCAACACCTCCATTTCGTCCGCTGTGCCGGGCTCCGATATTTCAGTCAGTTCTATCCCGATAGCATACTTCCTTGAGGTTCGTAAGATGAAATCGGGAGATTCTCCGGAAATTAACTTACCGGCAGGTGCATCTTCGCATGTCTCCAGGAAATAGTTCACCAGGATGCGTTCTTGTTGTTTGCGGACATCATCCATACCACCAAATATTTTTCCTCACTCAATTGTTCATAACATCTTGCCCTGCGAATTATATACTTTCCGTTGACGCATCCGGAAAGCAGCCGCCTCATTAATTATAGGCTGATAATAAGCTATTTATATTTCATCAGATCCCGGTTTACGAAAATAGGAATTCTCTGCTTGCTGCTTCAGAAATCAAGTGGATTTCAAAATGTTAAAAAATCTAAACGGGGGATACCCTCCCTCTCAAAACCATTACTTTTGCCGCGCTTTGAAAATCACTTTGAACAAAATAAAGGCATTTCGACTTATTATAGTTGATTTAATACATAGACTAACGAAATAGATCGTGACGGAGTTCATCAAGTCGAAATACATATATCTATTACTGCCGGTAATACTCGTCGCCGGTTACTTCTTTATCAGCTTCTTTCTCCCCAAGTACAGCGGTCAGTATTTTATTTTCGTCGTGCTGATGCTTGTGGACATTTACCTGTGGTCATCCATCAAGAAGGCGGTTTTCAATTACAAGAAGTGGCTGATGGCTACCCTAAGCATCCTCTACTGGCTACCCTTTCTGTCTCTTGCCGGTTTTGCCATCGGTGCGGCAATCGTGCCTGTCATTGACTGGAATGATCCGTTCCGTACATACCTGCTGGGCTTTATCATGGTTTTCTATACGGCCAAGATCCTTCCGGTTGTTTTCCTGCTGCTGGCCGACCTTATTCGGATGATCGACCGCCTTTTCGTCATCGCACAGAAAGATGAACGTCAGAAGATCAGGGAAGGCGAACAACCTGACGGCATCAGCCGTAGCAAATTCCTGCAGTATATGGGCTTCATCTCCGGTGGTCTTGTGCTGGGCACCATGTTTACAGGCATGTTCAAATGGGTCTACCAGTTCAATGTGGTGAAGGAAAAGATCCGCTTTCCCAATCTGCCCAAATCCTTTGACGGCATGAAGATCGTTCAGATCTCAGACATGCACCTCGGCAGCTGGACCTCTGTTAAACCGCTGGAAGAAGCGGTGGAGATGATCAATGCAATGGATCCAGACCTGATCCTTTTTACCGGCGACCTGGTCAACTTCGCTACCAAAGAGGCCTTCCGTTTTGAAGAAACACTCAAAAAGCTCAAAGCGAAAAAAGGGATCTTTGCTACCCTCGGCAACCATGACTATGGTGATTATGTCAACTGGCCCAGCAAACAGGCCAAGCAGGCGAACATGAACGAGATGTACGACCTTTTTGACAGGATGGGCTGGAAGCTGATGAACAACAAGAATGAGATCTTCTCTTCCAGTGATGGCGACATCGCGTTGCTGGGCGTAGAAAACTGGGGAGCCAATCCGCGCTTTCCCAAATACGGCGACCTGGACAAAGCCATGGCAGGTGCTGAAAATGCCAGCGTGCGCATACTGATGACACACGATCCCACCCATTGGGACAAAATTGTTGTCCCGGAAGGCCATAAGATTGACCTTTCCCTTTCGGGACATACCCATGGATTCCAGTTTGGCATTGAAACTCCCGGTTTGAAATGGAGTCCGGCCAAATGGATGTACAAGCACTGGGCAGGCATGTATACGGACGAACAGACCGGACGCCGGCTCTATGTGAATCGTGGCCTTGGCGTGATCGGCTATCCCGGCCGGATCGGTATCCTTCCCGAAATCACACTCTTTGAACTGGCAGCTTAAGGCGTCAACATTTCCCCAAAGATTCTCTTATTTTCCTTTCGTTTTTTGACACAACTTACTTGGTTGGCATTGAGAATTTCTTATTTTTGAGTAAGTAATTGCAACCATTTCCAAAGATCGAACCCCAAAGGCAGGATCCTGGATCGGAAGGCTTGAATGGATACCATGTTCAAAAGACATCATCACAATTTAATTCCTGCCCTGCTGCTGACAATTGTTGTCCTGTTGCAAAATTATGCAGCGTATAGCCAGCAGAACCAATACATTGAGCTGGCCATGGACAGCCTGGTAGCACTGTCAGACAGTGCATACGGCCTGGATACCGAACTGTCGAACGGCCCCATCTACTACCAGAAGAATCTCTATGCGCAGGGAACCCCGTTTTACGAGTCAACAGAATGGAGACCGGGAAGCGTAACCATCAATGGCCGGTTACACACGGGAAATCTGATGAAATACAATATTGAAACGGACAAGCTCATCCTGCTTGTCACTTTGAGGTCAGGTCTTTCCACTTCTATCATCCTCGACCCTGAACATGTGGAGGAGTTCTTTCTCAACAACCAGCATTTTATCCCGGCAGAAAATGTTGCAACCGACGTGATCCGGACAGCCTATGTGCACGAAGTTTACAAGGGTGATATTACACTGGTGGCTTCATACCGGAAGAATTTCATCAATGATTACAATGCGAAAACCCCCTATGGGAAATATTCGAACCGACAGTCGACTTATTTTATATCCCAAAACGGCTCAGTTACACGGATAAGCAATAAAAAAACACTGCTGTCCTTGTTTGAAGACCATAAGCGTGAGCTCCACCGGTACATGAAACAGCAAAAATTCAAATTCAGGAAAGCGGATACCCGTCAATGGCATGACCTGATAGCTTTTTGCGACAATCTTGAAAGCAGCCAGCCATGAAAAGATCCCTGATCCCCCTAATCTTCGGCTTGCTGATGCTGTACCAGGCAGTTCATGGACAGGATAAGCAAATGATCCTTGGCAAGGATTATGAAAACCTTAGCTGGACTGAATTCGTCAGCAAGGTAGAGTCAAATTATCCCCTGCACTTTTATTTTGACCACGAGTTAACCAAAAATATTACCATCGATATGCTGACAGACAGCATGTCGCTTGAAAGGGTCCTTGAATTTAATCTCAACCCGTTAAATATCAACTATTCCATCGACAAGCAGGGAAATGTTTTTATCAGCCGGGGATTTACCATTTACACCGCCCTTCCTCCTGATTTTTTTGAGGAGTTGGAACCAGAGGAAGAGGAAGAAGCTGCGGAGGAAAAAACCGGAGAGGGATACCTGAAAACCGGCAGGGATTATATCATCGAGAAGGTGGTGATCGGAAATGAGGCCGACGGGGCCGGTAAACGATATTTTACGCTTTCCGGAAAAGTCAGCAGCTCCGAAAACTGGGAACCCATCGTCGGGGGCACGATCTACGTTGACGAACTGGAAACCGGCACCACAACAGATGCAAACGGTTTCTATACCATCAGGCTAAAGAAAGGAAGGTATACACTGACCTATAAAAGCATCGACAGTGAAGAAAAGAAATACCGGATTGAGGGACATTCAGACGGCACCCTCAATATTGTCCTGCAAAAGAAAATGTATGAACTTGATGAAGTGGAGATCAGGTCGCGGCAGGACGACAATGTAAGGGGCATACAGATGGGATATGTCAAGCTGGATGCCCGCGACATCAAGGAGGTGCCTGTGGTACTCGGTGAGCGTGACATCATTAAGGTGGCGTTGCTGCTTCCCGGTGTTCAGACGGTTGGAGAAGGGTCTTCCGGCTTCAATGTGAGGGGCAGTCCGGCAGACCAGAACATGTTTTACATCAGCAGTGTGCCGGTATACAATTCCTCCCACTTCTTTGGCTTTTTCTCTGCCTTCAATCCCGATATTGTGGATGAATTCACACTGTATAAAAGCAATATACCGGCAATTTATGGAGGAAGACTTTCTTCAATATTTGACATCACCACCCGTCAGGGCAACCTGAACAAATTCTCCGCCCGCGGAGGCATTAGCCCGATCACTGCGCGGCTGATGGTTGAGGGTCCTGTCATCAAAGAGAAACTTTCAGTTCTTGCAGGCTTTCGTGCGACTTACTCCGACTGGGTACTCCGCCTGATGAAAAACCCGGACCTGAAAAACAGCAGGGCCTCCTTCGGTGATGCGGTGATGAATATTTCTTATAACATTAACCAGAAGAACCGGCTCAGCCTTTTCGGCTATTACAGCCGCGACAGGGCTAACCTTGTCAATCAGACTACTTTCGAATATGAAAATATCGGCGCTTCCGTGGCTTGGCTTCATTCTTTCAGCAGGAAGGCCGAATTCAACCTTTCTTTCGATTACTGCAATTATGGCTTCCGCGAACAGAACAGCGAACTCACAGTTTCTGCTTACGACCTGGAATACCGGCTGAACCACAATGAACTTGATTTTAAATTCACCCTGCGGCCCCACGAAAAACACACAATAAACACCGGTATTACCGGTATTCTATACCATGTTGACCGCGGCACTTTTCAACCCCTGAATGAAGGATCGCTGATCCTCACTAAAGACCTGGGGGAAGAAAGTGGCCTGGAGGGTAGCATCTACCTGAGCGACGAATGGAAGATCATGCCCGCCCTGACACTTTATGGCGGGTTGAGATACAATTACTACGCCTACCTGGGACCGGCGGATGTATTTCAGTACAGCGCCAACTCCTCACGCATTCCGGAAAATATTACCGACACGATCTCCTTTGCACCAAACAGCATCGTCAATTCCTACGGAGGACTTGATTTCCGGTTTGCCGCCACCTACCTCTTCAACCCCCACCTTTCGGTAAAAGCCAGTTACAACCGGCTGCATCAGTACATCTTCATGCTTTCCAATACCATCGCGCTGGCACCCACTGACAAATGGAAGCTGGCGGATTACCACATCGAACCGATGGTTGGCGACCAGGTTTCACTGGGCTTTTATACCAACCTGGCAAAGCACATGTTTGAGGTAAGCGTGGAAGGATATTACAAATGGGTGGATAACCTGGTAGAATACCGCGACGGTGCCGACCTGATCGTCAATGAATTCCCGGAGCAGGAGGTACTGCAGGGCAAGCTGAATTCCTACGGGGTGGAGTTCATGATCAAAAAGCCCTATGGCAGGCTGAACGGATGGGTGAATTATACCTGGTCACGCTCGATCGTGGAAGTCCAGGACAGTAAAACGGGTGATTATAACAATTTTGGAACGGCCTATCCTGCCAATTGGGACAAACCGCATGCCTTCAACCTGGTGGCCAATTACAAACTTTCCCGCCGGCTGAGCCTCTCAGCGGATGTCGTTTACTCAACAGGAAGACCCATCACCTACCCCACTGCCATCTATTACCAGGATGGCCAGGAAATCCTTCACTATTCGCTGCGGAATGAGTATCGGCTGCCCGACTATTTCAGGGTAGATGCATCGGTCATTCTGGAAGGCAACCTGAAGAAAAAGAAATTCCTCCACGGAAGCTGGATCTTTTCGATCTACAACCTAACCGGAAGGCGCAACGCTTACTCGGTTTATTTCAAGTCGGAGAATGGCCGGATCAACGGTTATAAGCTGTCTATCTTCGGCACACAGATCTTTTCCATCACCTATGATTTCAAACTGGGCAATATCAATGACTAGGATTATCAACATACTGCTTTTGTTCACGATCATCATGGCCGGTTCCTGCCGTGAACCCTACTGGCCGGAACTGAAAGACTATGAAGACCTGCTTGTCGTCGACGGGCTGATCACTGACAATCCCGGTCCTTATGAGGTGAAACTATCTTATTCCACGACTGTGCAAAATCCCTACCTGGTTCCCTTTAAAGGGGCAACGGTTACCATTGTCGACAATGAGGGATTTTCTGAAACCCTCACAGAAACCGGAGAAGGGGTCTATACTACCGATCCGGCCGGCATACAGGGAAAGGTGGGACAAAGTTACCGTGTGATCATCACAACTCCCGGCGGAACGACCTATGCCTCTCCATTCCAGGAGATCAAACCTCCTGTTGGTATTGCGGATATCTATACGGAAGAGCAAACCATTCAGACTGAAAATGATTACTACCCGCTTTACGGGCTGCAATTCTACCTGGACACCGAAGCAGCACCGCAGGATACCAACTACCTGACATGGCGTATATACGGTGACTATAAATACAGGGTAGATTACCTGATCCGGTTTGTGTATGATCGCAGGCAACTGACCGTATTCCCCAACCCGGATTCACTGTATGTCTGTTACGGGCACGAGAAGATCACCGATATTATCGCCATGAAGACCGATAACCTGGTTGAGCCAAGACTCAGCAGGCTGCCGCTTACATTTGTCAATACCGAAACGAAAAAACTTTCCATTCGGTACAGTCTGCTCGTCAAACAGCTCTCTTTAACACAGGATGCATATCACTTCTATTCCGATCTGGCGGAAATGAACACTCAGGAAGGGGCGCTTTACAATACACAGCCTTTCCAGGTCAGGGGCAATGTTGAAAACCTGGATGATCCGGATGAAATTGTACTGGGATATTTTCTTGCTGCCGGCATGGTTGAAAAACGAATATTCGTTGACAGGCCTACCAACCTGCCCTTCAGGTATGGCATTTGCGAGCTGACAGAAAGAGATTACGATGCATACAGGTATATCGGGCTGACCAGTTCCACAGAGTGGCCGCTGTATGTTACGACCAATAGCGATGGATACCGGGCTTTACCGGAACAGGGATGTATCGATTGCCGGAGAATGGGAGGCAGCATTATCAAACCTGATTTCTGGGAGGATTAATAAATGAAAAAAAGGATTGGACATATCAGGTTGAAAAAAATCCCACTGCTGATCGCAGCGCTGCTGCTTGTATCCTGCGGTTGGCTGGTCACCTCCTGCGTTGAAGAGTACTGGCCCGACCTCGGGCTGAAATATGAAAATGCAGTCGTTGTGGATGGTATGATAACCAATGATCCGGGGCCCTATACGGTGACCCTCTCACGCTCCTCCTCAGTAAGCCAGCCGGCATTTCTTCCTTTGGTAGGATGTGAGGTGAGTATCATGGACAATTTGGGTAATAGTGAAATCCTGAAGGAAGAATCCGATGGCATTTACCGGACCTCACCAAACGGGATACAGGGAGAAGTCGGAATCAGCTATAAGCTCAGCATTCAAACGCCGAACGGGAGGCACTACGAATCAGAATATGCCTACCTTTCCCCGCCTACCACTATTGATTCTATCTATTATTTACCGGAACTCAAGGAGGTTGTGGATGCCGATCATCCCACCAACGGTCTGCAATTCTATATCAATACGGGCATGGCAGAACAGGATACGAATTACTACCTGTGGAGACTGGAGAGTTCGTTTAAGTTTGAAGCCAACCACCGGGTCATGTTCATTTTTGACGGGACCATGGAACGCTTTTTTCCCAGCGATTCACTGCTCACCTGCTGGTGGACAGGAAGTGCCAAAGAGATATTCACTTATTCGACGGAAAAACTCAGCCAGCCTGTGATCCGGAATTTCCCGCTGAATTATGTGGATACCGAAACCAAAATGTTGTCAATACGATACAGCCTGCTGGTCAACCAGCTTTCCATTACCAAAGCCGCACACAAATTCTGGAACAGTCTCAGTGAGATGGAAAGCGAATCCGGATCGATGTTCTCCAGGCAACCTTACCAGGTGCGGGGTAATGTCAGGTGCCTTGAGGATGATGATGAACCTGTCCTGGGCTACTTCATGGTAGCGGGCAAAAGCAGCAAGCGGATATTTGTCGACCGCCCGTCTGAACTGGATTTCTTTTACAGCGCCAAATGCAACCTGATCACACAGGAACTGTACACCCTGTTGTGGGGAATGGTGTCCTCATGGCCGGTTCTGCTTGCAGGACAGGTAACGGAAAACGGCTATGTACCCGCCCTAACTGCAGACCAGGGATGCGTCGACTGCCGTGAGGAATATAATGGAGCGACACTCCAACAGCCCGATTTTTGGATTGAATGATGCATAAAGAAATGGCAAAAAATACAATATCCCTGCTGATAATTGCCCTGCTTCCCCTGTTGTTGTGGAGTCAGGAGGATGACAAAGCAACAAGGAAGTTGCCGGAAATCAGGGAAAATGTTGTCCTTCATACCGACAGGGATATCTATTTTGCCGGGGAGAAGATCTGGTTCAGTGCTACCCGCAATGTCAACAACTGGTTGCCAGACAAGGAATTCAGCAAGATACTGTACATCGAATTGTGCGATCCGGACCGTGTACAGCATGTGCTGAGTAAAAATACCATTGAACATAACAGGGCGGATGGTGTCATTGACATTCCGGAAGATCTGGTGACCGGCTATTATTTGCTTCGCGCCTATACCAACTATCAGCGTAATGAAGGACCGGAATCTTTTGCCACCCTTATGCTGGCCATTGTCAATCCTTCCGTACCCCCCGTTCTGTCCGGAATAAATTCAAACGACCTTACGGAGGTCTTCGTCATAAAGGATACGGATCCCCATACACACCGCTATGGTTTGCTTATACCACGGAAATATGCACAGTCGCAAAATATTACGCTGCGTATAGAAGAAAAAGATTTACGATACCCGGTCCGGCATTTTCGAAATGGCCTGGCCTATTTCCAGACAGACACCTTACTGTCCGGTAGTATGGCCGAACTTTCCATGATCCTGCATCACGACACCATCGTGGAAAAGCTTACCCTGCCTGAATATCCTGCAGTTTCCCTGGATGTGGCTTCAAAGGGCAACTCCCTTGAATTCAGGGCCCTGAAAAATAAAACTGACTTATCATTACGGGGAAATATCGTTCTGTCCATCATGGATGAACAGTTTCAGCAGGTTCATCAGGAACAGATAGCCTTACGAGAGGAAATAACGAAATGGTCCGTATCACCCGCCGGTTTATGGCCTGGAGAAAAAGTAAACCTGGAGATTGATTTTGGAAATGATTACGGGAAGGTAAATAACTTTGATGTTTCTGTGGTTAAAAAGGGATCAACTTACAGGGATAACGAATTACCTGTTTTTCTGATCAGGAATCCTCATTTGCTGGCCGGTTACCTGAGCACCCATCCATCAGCAGACAAAATGCTGACGGACCAGCTTGAGATTCTTCTTTCTGCTTATGCGCAACAGGCGAGGGAAGCGGAAAAGGAAGCCACAATGCCCGATGGCACCGGGGATAATTATTATGTGGAATCAAGAGGCGTAAGGCTAAGCGGACTGGTCCAGATCAAATCTACGGGGAAACCCGCTGCCCGTGCTACAGTCTATATGTCTGTCTTTGGCGACCAGCCCCAGTTACAGGTATACACTACTGCTGATGACGGCAACTTCCGCTTTGCATTGCGGCATGTGAATGACCTGGTCAATGTTTACCTGGTAGCGAAAAATGACAGCCTTGATGAGCTGGAGATCCTTGTTTCAGCAGATCACGACGCACGTTTCCCGGAATTTCATCCTGCCGATTTTGTACCTGACAGTGCCCTCAGAAGTTTTCTCGACGAAGCGTATATCAATGCACAGGTCGAAGAAAATTACCTTCATTCCCTCTTGAAAACCACACCCATACATCATGCCTTGCGATTCAATGAACCTGAAGTACTTAGTGATTTTGATGACTATATTGAATTGCAGGATCTTGAAGCCTCACTCAATGAGATCGTTCCCTATGTCAAGGTGAAAAGAAAAAACCGTCAGCCTTACCTGGAAGTACTGGATGGTATTACCAATTTACCTTACGACAATCCCCTCATCCTTTTAGATAACCTGCCTGTCTTTGATATAGGAGAACTGCTTGCCATCCACCCGTCGAGGATCAAAACCGTCGAGGTGATCAACAGCACCTACATTTATGGCGACCAGGTTCTGAAAGGAATTGTTATGATCACTACAAAAACAGACAATTTTGGCGGTTATGCATTGCCTGAGTCTTTTACAACCCTTGAATATCAGAGTGCGGCATCACCTGTTCGTTTTATCCAGCCCTATGATGACGATTCCGGGACCAGGAATGACCGTTTCCCGGATTTCAGGAATACACTTTTCCAGGCTGCTGCAGGCGAACCTGAGAAAGCGGCCAACAATTTCACTTTTTTCACTTCCGACCATGTTGGCAGCTACAATGTCATCGTTCACGGTCATACACAGGAAGGTAAGATTTTCATGACCTCTGCGGAATTTTCCGTCAGATGATCCGGGTGAAAATGTATCATTAAATCAAAATCCTTTATATTTAATTTTTCTATTAAATCTAAATTTAGCAAAATGAAGAAAATTATTCCGCTGCTACTGAGTCTCCTGGGTGTGGCGCTCATCGGGTCCGCCCAGAATTTTGAAATGGTATGGCAGACCGATCAGATCCTGAAAACACCAGAATCTGTGGCTTTTGATGCAAAAAACAAAAGAATGTATGTGTCGAATGTCAACGGTAAACCGCTGGACAAGGATGGTAATGGTTTTATCAGCGTACTGAACCCGGACGGATCCGTAAAACAATTGAAATGGGTTACGGGCATGCATGCACCAAAAGGCATGGCATTCAATGACAGCATTCTCTATGTAACCGATATCGACCGCTTCCACATGATAGATCTTAGGTCAGGAAAGATTGTAAAGACCGTTGATGTGAAAGGGGCTAAGTTCCTGAATGATATGGCACTGAACCCTGATGGAACATTATATATCAGCGATATGCAAAGCAACCACATTCTGTCCTATGACGGAACCCTTGTTACGGTATGGCTCTCGGATGCACAGTTGGTCTCACCCAACGGGCTGAATTTTTATAAAGGGAATCTTTACATCGGTGCAGAGGAGCACCTGTTAAAGATCAATCCTGCCGATATGAAATTACATATTGCCATTGAAAATGCAGGCCCCATCGACGGCTTGATCTGCCTGGGCGGAAACAAGTTTGTCGTCTCTGACTGGGCAGGCCGGGTGATGCTGGTGAACAACATGGAAAAGATCGTGCTTCAAAATACAACCGATAAGAACATTCAGGCCGCTGACCTGGGCTATATTCCGGATGAAAAGCTGATACTTATTCCCACTTTCTTTGACAACCGGGTTGTTGCCAAAAAACTACCCTGAACTTATTTCTAGATTCTGTTTTTATATGGAAATATTCTGCCGGATAAGTCCGAGGATTATTACATTTGTAAAATAGAACGAAAATTAAGTCTAAATTAAAATTAAAAACTATGAAAAGATTTTACTCTTACCTTTCAGTCCTGGCCATCCCCATCTCCCTGTTCCTTTTCAGTTACCATACGTGCAGCCCCGGGGGCAAGTCCGGTTCTCCGCTCGATGGTGCAAATTGCACTGATTGCCACGGTACGGACCCGGAAACCGCTGAAGGTTGGATTACCAGTGACATCCCGGAAGAGGGCTACACTGCAGGAGAAACATATACCATAACGGTAACCGGAATGCATGAGAATGTAGGGCTGATGGGATTTGAAGTAACGGCCGAAAGTACGTTTGGCAAAGTGGGTGAATTTGCCCTGCTTGATACGATCCGGACACAATTCACCAATAATGACAGGGCGGTAACCCATACCGATCAGGGAATTGAACCTGATGGAGATACAAATACCTGGGATGTGGAATGGACAGCTCCGTCAGTAGGAATGGCAACCATTACCTTCTATGCAGCGGTAAATGCCGCCAACGGAAATGGCAATGCTGATGCAGGTGATGTCATCTACGTGACTTCCCTCGAAGTGATGGAGATCAGCACAGGTATAGGTGAGGACGCACTTGCTGATAATATAAGGGTGTATCCCAATCCGGCTACGGATCACGTAACCATAGAAACTCCGCAGGATGCCCAGCTTCAGGTGATCAATTTCCTGGGACAATTGATGCTGGAAACCGAGTCATCCGGTACCTCAACACAAATGGATGTATCAGGCTATGAAAGCGGTATCTATTTTGTGAGGATTACAAAAAATGGGGAATCTATAACGAAAAGAATGGTGATCAACTAAATCGCCTGCTCTTCAGGGAATAATAATCCACCAGCCCTTTCCGG
>JARRQC010000047.1:0-21927 GCA_037382165.1 bacterium
GGTAGTGGAAAGTATAACATCTTTCACACCGGCAAATTCGATAACCTTAAAAGTGTAGTAAACCATATCCTCGATGGGTTCAGCGGTTAGCTTTTGCATGGCTTTCAACGCCAGCGGCCCCTGAACGGCAAGCTGGGAAATATCCTCAGATGCGTTGGTCAATTCTGCTCCTTTGTCATTCCGACTGTTAATATAATGCCAGTCCTTTTCAATATTGGCGGCATTCACAACCAGCAGATACCTGTCAGCAGCAAACCGGTAACACAGAAAATCATCCACAATACCCCCTTTACCATTGGGGAAACAGCTGTACTGCACCTTGCCGTCATGAAGTGCGGCAATGTCATTGGTCGAAACACGCTGGACGAGTTCATAGGCGTTTGGCCCTTCCACCCAGAATTCACCCATGTGGGACACATCAAAGACACCCAGTTTTGTTCTCACAGTTTCATGCTCTGTGTTGATACCCTCAAATTGGACAGGCATATTGAAGCCGGCAAAATCGACCATTTTGGCACCCATCTCGCGGTGCCTTGCATTAAGTGCAGTTTTTTTCATCTTTTGTGAATTTGAAAGGAACAAAGGTAAAACATAATGAGGTTGGGATGGCAATCCTGTAGTGAGGTTTCATCGTTCAAACCATACTGTTTTACTTTGTATTTTTAGTTTTGCATCCGTGAAGACAGAAAATAGACATCCCTCCCTATTTATAACCGGGGCCTGTGGTTTCACAGGAAACTATGTGGTCAGGGAATTTATCGAAGCCGGTAGTTTTGTTCTTCACCTCAATTGCCGGCATGGCAAGCCGGATTTGGCCGGTCCGGACATTACCTATCACCAGGTTGACCTTACGAACCGCCAGCAGGTCGAAGAATTTTTTCATGCGCAGCGCATTGATACCATCATCCACTTGTCAGCGCTGGCAAGGGTTGCTGAAGGTGAAAGGTCGCCAAAAGCTGCCTACAGGTCAAATTTTCTGGTTACCCGCCAATTGTTTGAGGCTGCCCTTCAGTTCAACATTACACGGTTTGTTTTCATTTCATCTGACCTGGTGCGTAATCCAAGGTCGGTGGTAGGTATCACCAAATATTTATCAGAATACGATATACTCCATGCGCCGGCAAGCCGCATGAAAAGAATAATTCTTCGCCTTCCCAACCTGTCGTGGACACCCGGGTCGGTTCACCTTATCTTTGCGCGATTGTTGGAAGAGAATCAGCCGATTACCATTACCCATCCGGATATGAGCCGTCGATTTATCAGCGGGGAGGAAGCTGCAAAATATGTCAGATATGTGCTGGAAAATGGAAAAGACAAGGATATTTTTGTCGTAAATAAACCTACGGAAAAGATCACTGATCTGGCCAGACAGATGATGAAAGAAAAAGGCACGAATGTTGATTTAAAATTCATAGGTATGCGGCCGGGCGAAAAACTGGTGGAGGAGCCCTATGAAGAAAATGAAACAACACCTGTTTCCTTTGATGATCTCGCGCTATGGAATGACAAGCCTGCCAAAACCGCCGAAAGAAACAAGCTCCTTGCCATGCTGGAGAAAAAGTCAGGAATTCAAACAGAGGAAAACAATTGAGATGAATACCTTCCATAAAACAATACTATTTCTGCTGATCTGGCTAGCCGGACTGCAAATTGCGGGGGCAACTTCCCTGCTTATCCCGATGGACAAATCACAGTCAAATCATCTGAAAGCCTACGGCATCGCTTATTGGGTGCTGGAACAGGAAGTTGAGATCGAATGGCTGCTGAATTACCGTGGTGGAAGTTATCTTATCCCTTACCATAATGCTATTGAGAACGAGTGTGTGATCCGCAATGTAAGCTATGAAGTGATCACTGCTGTCCAGGCCTCTTCCATTCGCCAGCAGATTGCCGAACCGGATGTCAATATGGAGGTCATGTCGCTTCACAAAGTACCCCGCATCGCCGTCTATTCTCCCAAAAACAAGCAGCCCTGGGATGATGCGGTAACACTTGCCCTGACTTACGCCGAGATACCTTATGATGTAGTGTACGACGAGGAAGTAATGAATGGTATACTGCCGACTTATGACTGGCTTCATCTCCATCATGAGGATTTTACCGGGCAATATGGAAAGTTCTGGGCTCATTACCGCAACTATCCGTGGTACCAGGAGGATGTTCGGGTTTCAGAGGAAATGGCAAAAAAACTCGGGTTTGACAAAGTTTCGGAGCTCAAACTGGCGGTATCAAAAAAGATTCAGGCCTTTGTGCTCGGTGGTGGGTATTTGTTCGCCATGTGCTCGGCTACGGACAGTTATGATGTGGCCATGGCGGCAGACCAGGTAGATATTTGTGATGTGATGTTCGATGGCGATCCGATGGATCCCAACGCCCAGCAAAAGCTGAATTATGTGAATTGCATGGCCTTTAAGGATTTTACCATTGTCACCAACCCGGCAGAATATGAGATCTCAAATATTGATGTCACCTATACCAGGCCACGCAGCCTGAATCAGAACAATGATTATTTCAGTCTTTTTGAGTTTTCGGCCAAATGGGATCATATACCTACCATGCTTACGCAGAATCATGAACGGATCATCAAAGGATTTATGGGCCAAACTACCGCTTTCAACAAAGACCTTATCAAATCAAACGTGCTGATCCTTGGAGAAAACAAGCCAGCCCATGAAGCCCGGTTGATCCACGGGGAATATGGTAAAGGATTCTGGACTTTTTACGGCGGCCACGATCCTGAGGATTACCAGCATCGCATAGGTGATCCCAAAACAGAATTGAGCATGCATCCCAATTCTCCTGGTTACCGACTGATCCTGAACAATATCCTGTTTCCTGCAGCTAAAAAGAAGAAGCGGAAAACCTGAAATGTACCCATCACGCTAAACGGCCTTAATGGCAACTGTTAATGCTTCAGTAAGCTGACATCATTAAAAAAGCATTTTTCCTTCACCCAATTTGCCTGATCGAATAAGACCATGAAAGTTAATTAACTGTTAAATAACGATCCCGGAAGGGCTATTCGATTAATAATAATGATCTTAGCCAATAATGACCGTCCAATTCAGTCTTCTGAGATTATCATGATTTGTGCCTATCAGTGGTTACATGACAGAGGTTTTGTTTTCAAAAGCCGATGATGCAGTATAATTAATTTGCCGGAACCCTGTCCTCCGAAACGGCCAGGCAACTGACCGAATTATACCACAGAGAACACAGGACACACACCTGTTAGCAGGTTCAGCATTGAGTTTTGAAGTTTCGCAGCTTATTCAGGACCGGACCCGGACTAACAGAATCTGCATGACATATTCCGGCACAATGACTTAGAAAAAATCTGGTCAGTTATCAGAATCTTTATTTACAAATCTATATTAATAAGTCTATTATGGAAAACACAAATGGAAAAAGCCTTTATGAAAGATTAGGAGGAAACGATGGAATCTTAAAACTTGTAGACGATATCGTAGATGCACACTTGAAGAATCCGGCCATTGCCCAGCGCTACGTTTTCGTAAAGGAAGACCCGGAGAGGATGGCAAAAGTTAAAAAACATACCCGTCAGTTTTTGGGGGCTGGTACCGGCGGACCGGAAAACTATGAAGGTCAGGACATGCCCGCAGCCCATAAAGGAATGAACATCAGTGAGGCGGAATTCCTTCATGTGATTGACGATATATTGCTCGGATTAGATAAAAACAATGTCGATGCACAATCCAAAAATGAAGTGCTCGCAATCGCCTATTCCCTGAAAGACCAGATAGTCAGACTCTGATCTTTTCCGCAAAGGAGGAATCAATCCAGCATTTCCTCGTTAAGATTTTTTATCCTGGCAATCGAAAACGTTTTTCATTGTGATGGAATAACTGTATATTGCAATTCACAATTCCATTGAACCGAATATTTGCATATTCATTAGATATTCCACCAACATGAAAAACATTATCATCTGCTGCGACGGTACAGGAAATGAATACAGCGAAAACCTCACCAACGTCGTACACACCTATGCTGTCGCCAAGCAAAACGAACATCAGGTTGCTTTCTATGATCCGGGCGTGGGCACAGGGGGATGGGAATATGAAGAAGAAAGTGGCCTGCTGAAAGCAAAAAGTGACCAGGCGACAGGTTACGGGCTGCAAAAAAATGTGGTTGATGCCTATAAGATCCTTATGGACAAATATGAAGAGGGTGATAAGATCTTTTTATTTGGTTTCAGCAGGGGAGCCTTTACGGTCAGGTCTCTTGGAGGAATGCTTTACAAATGCGGATTGCTGAGACATGATAATGAAAATCTCGTGGAATATGCCGCGAAGATCTACAACACCTCAGGTAATGCTGAACTGGCCAGAGGTTTCCGCAAAACTTTCGGCAGAAGCTGTCCGGTACATTTCATCGGTGTCTGGGATACGGTTGAATCACTGATCCTAAACGCCAACAAGAAATTTCATGATGCGAAACTCAACCCGGAGATCAGTTTCGGCTACCATGCCCTCTCCATCGATGAAAAAAGAAAAAGTTTTGTCCCCTTCCCATGGGATGGGGAGAGCAAGGCACCACATCAGACCATTGAACAGGTTTGGTTTGCCGGTGTCCACTCCGATGTTGGCGGCTGGTACACAGAGAAAGGACTCTCCAACATTGCCTTTCGGTGGATGATGGAAAAGGCGGAGGCCTGCGGCATGGAGGTGGACCATCAGAAACTTTCAAAATTCAGGGGCGACCCACTGGATCAACTGCACAATTCCTATTCAGGGATCTGGAAAGTAATGGGACGGCGTACACGCAAACTGCCAACGGGATCCAAAATTCACCGCACTGTGATGGAACGGATGAATAATCCATCCGTAAAATACAAACCCAAAAACCTGCCAGCTGATTATGAAGTTGTTGACTAGGTAACTCATGAACACCCTTAATGAAATATTCCGGCCCATTCTTACCCTTGCCCTGTGGACCTTTCTGACGGCATTGTACGGACAAAACTCACATTTCGTCCGGGGTGCCGACGGCTCCCTGGTGGACCAGGTAGAGCAATCGGGAGGGGTGTTTTATGAGAATGGAGTCGAGAAAGATGCCTATGAGATCTTTCGTGACCATGGCATAAACAATATCAGGCTGAAGTTGTGGCATAGCCCGGAGGAACCCTACAACGGGCTGACACGCGTTCTCATGATGGCCAAACGGGTGAAGGCACTAGGAATGGAACTCACGCTCGATTTTCATTTCTCGGATACCTGGGCAGACCCGGGACACCAGACCAAGCCCGCTGCCTGGTCAGATCTCCCCTATGATTTACTAACGGATAGTATCAGGCAATATACCAGGTATGTCATCTATCGAATGAAACAACAAAACACCCTTCCTAAATATGTACAGATCGGAAATGAAATCAATTGCGGCATTTTATGGAATGATGGAAGGGTATGCAACCCTTACGACAACAGCACCCAATGGAACAAACTGGGAGGTTTGCTGAAGAATGCCATCCAGGGCATTCATGAAGCCACCACGGATGAAGATACATTGAAAATTATCCTTCATTTTGGGGATGGGGGTGATAACGGGGCATGCCGCTGGTTTTACGATAATATTTCTGAACAGAGCGTACCTTATGACATCATTGGCCTCTCCTATTACCCATGGTGGCATGGAATCTTTGCCGGTCTCCAATATAACCTCAATGACCTTGCACAACGATACGGCAAGGAGATCATGATTGTCGAAACGGGCTACCCCTGGACACTGGGATGGAATGACAACACCAACAATATTGTTGGCCAGCCGGGGCAGCTGATGGAAGGCTATCCTGCAACGATCGACGGGCAGTATCGCTATATCCGTGACCTGATCCTGCTCATTAAGAATACCGAAGGAGATAAAGGGGCAGGTATGATTTACTGGTCTCCGGAATGGATCTCAGCCCCCGGACTCGGTTCTCCATGGGAAAATGTATCACTTTTTGACTTTGAGAATGAAATGCTCTCCTCGATTGTCGCTTTTGATGAAAATACGGGTATAACATCGGGGCAGGCATCTGAGTTTGGTCTTGAAAATTTTCCCAATCCCTTTCAGCAAAGCACATCCATAAGATTCCAGATGAACGAGCCGGGCTCAGTAGAGATTACCATTTATGATGCGATGGGCAATAAAGTCTTCACGCCCGACAGGCATGCTTTCCCTGCCGGCCTTCAATCCGTTTCCTGGAATTCTCATCAATTACCCGAGGGAATTTATTTTGTGGAAATCATTATCCGGGATAAAAAGTACCGGCGAAAGTTGGTCAAATCAGGGCACTAGCCGTTCCTTATAAAAGGATTTCTGATCTTAAAACCTATATAAAAACCATTTTGCAAGGCTACCGAATCCGGATGTACCGGTGTCTCAATTCTCAAAATTCAAAATACATTGTTTTTTAACAGAGAACTGGTTATATTTGTGTTACATCAAGAAACTCTAATAATCACCCCAAACACAAACACTTATGGCTATAGGAAATTCCAAGATCGCCATTGGCTTATCATTGAAGTTATTTGATGACCTGATCAGGGGGCTCCATCAACACAATGTCAATCTCAGGCGGGTTCATTTCGAACAGAAGATCAACATCCTGGAAAAGCTTGAGGCCACTATTGATATTACGGTTGATATCAACGAACCTGAACTGGAGTTTGAATCCCGTGGTAGCAACCAACAGCCGATCATCCTTGCACACCTCGGCGGAACCTTAAAACCAAAGATCACCTTCGCGGAACAGACCAGCGATACGCTCTTTGAGATCCCGTTCTTTGCCACTGCCATGCTACAAGTAGGGCTCAGGCAACCACATCCAGCACATGCACCTCAAATTGGCCTGGACTACCTGGGGGTTAAAAATGTTTCGGAACCGCTTGATGACAAATTCGTTAATGACCTTTTCAATGAATCAGAGTATGCCAAATTGATCCAGGAACTGAAACTGGATATCCTTGAACCGGTTATCGCCGGGATGGAGAAAGTCTATTATGCGGATCCCCTGGATGTCGACGATTCACAAGTACCAAGTCATGGCTCCTACCCTGTCGTGATCAGGCATATGGAAGGTGCTCAGGGAACGTTAAATGGAATCGGTGTATTTTTCCAGCTCCCCAACGAGACCATTGATGTCGGATTGGTTCCCAGCTTTATCCCTGGAGGCTCTGAATTCTTTGTACAAGTGAGCACCTGGATGATACAATCCATGGTCGAAAAGTTCAAGGGTGATTTACAGGAATGGATTGAGAATTTCGCCGGATCGATCAAGGTGAATACCCTTGACCTGGCCATTCAGGACAATGCCATTTCAGTCTACGGCAAGGTAACAGAAACAGAAACCGATTCCACAGGGACTGTCAGCGGAAAGTTTCACTTCAACCATCGTCCAGGTCTGAAAAAGATCATACTGGACGGTTCGGACATTGATATTGACATTGATCTCCCCTGGTGGGCTGATATGCTGCTGATCATCTTCTTCCCCATAGGGATCGTGGTGTATTCAGCCATCGATTATGTGGAAGACAAAGTTCCCGAGATTGGTCAGAAAATGATCGGACAGATGTTCAACGATATGATGGACAACCTGGCAGCCTCCATCAACCTGCAAGGATTATCTGTCGGAAATGTTCCGGTAGAAGTTTACCCTGACACCATTAAGCTGGATGACAATGCACTATCAATGAAGGTTCAGATCCTCATTCAACCCATTACAGAAACCATCGTTTGGGCGGATTACGGAAAAATCCTTGGTAAATTCATGTATTTCCACCTGGCCAGCGGAAGGCAATTCCGTACCGAAGACCTGATAAGGTTTATGAAAATGGGGCTGATCAGGGTTCCGGGTTATCACATTTACGCAAACAGGTTTATCAGGTCCAATCCTGATAATAAAACAAATAACAACCTGCTGGAAAGGTTCGGCAGATAAGCTTTGGGGAAATCATCAGCCATTATTTTCTATATCGCACTGCGATACAACCTAATATTTTAGTTGAGAGTAAAGCTTTTTAGCAACCCAGGTGTCTGTGAACACCAGACATCCGATGATCCTGATGGCTGAAACAGCAGCCTCAATACTATTCTCATTTTCTTATTTTCGCATCCTTGATTTACAAAAGATGCGAAGATTCATAATTTTAATGGCAATCTTACTCCCGGCCCTTTTTTCTTTTGCACAGAAGGATGACGACAGGGGTTACATCGTGCGTGTGGGAGATGAGGCACCCAATATTCAGCTTCAGCTTACCGATGGTTCGTCCTTTACGCTTGATGAATTGAAAGGAAAGGTTGTTGTGCTCCAGTTCACGGCAAGTTGGTGTTCGGTATGCAGGAAGGAAATGCCCCACCTGGAAAAGGAAGTCTGGCTTCCCAACAAAGACCGGGACTTTATCCTGATCGGTGTTGATTATGACGAACCGCTGGAGAAGGTCATTTCATTCAAAGAGAAAATGAAGATCACCTATCCGATGGCCCTTGACCCGGGGGCAGAGATTTTTGCACTATTTGCGCATAAGAAGAGCGGTGTTACAAGAAATGTGGTAATTGACAGGACAGGGCATATTGCTTTCCTGACGCGCCTCTTCGACAGGGAGGAATTCGATGGCATGAAGACTAAAATTCAAGAACTATTGAAACCCTGAACTTACTCCTCTATCCACCTCGGGAAAGGATTGCTGTCAATTGTGACCAGGAATTGGTTCCCGCAGGTGTCAGGCTCCTGGAAATAGGCCGTGACCGGGTAAGTGAACATTTCCGTTTCAATACCTGTTATGCCCGTTTTCAGCCACCGGCAATCGTACGAAAAGAGCAGGGATGAATCCGAGGTATTTTGTGCGGTAAACTTTATATTTCTGACGGTATTCCCGTGTAATGTGCCATAGATTCCCAGGCTGTCACGGGGATGGGTGTAATAGCTGCTGTTGTACTTGAATACCGCGAATTCCTGATCCAGGTCAAAGGTGAACACGCCTGAAGAATCCTTGAATTGGTAAGTAAGCTGTGATAAGGTTAAACGGTAATGATTATCCTTGCCATTCTTCTTACCCAGGTTAAAAAGAAACATGGAATCCACTTCAACACTATCACTGTCGTAGCGGAAATTATCAAATGAAAAGCTGATCACGGCATTATCTTCAGTAAAATCCTGTGTTGTGGATGCGTTGAACTTACCACCTCTCGTATGGCCATATCCATCTGAAACGCCATAGGAAGGATAATCAAAAATCATTCTTTTCGGCTCCTGATCCGGATAATAATACACCGCAGCGCCATCTATGTAATTGAATGCATCCGCGCTCAGTGTGGAATCTGTCAGCGCCTTGAAATAAGTCGCCATTACCTGGGTCATCATCTGCTGGGCAAATGCATAATTTTGAGCCGATTCAATTCCGCGCTGGAAATTGACGTTCACATTGGTATCCTTCTGACAGGAAATGATCCCAAACACTATCATGAGCAGGAACAGCGCGGATTTACTGAACTTTCTTCCGGACATAGGTTTCAAAAGCATAAGTAAAATCATTCTGAGGATCATCTTCAACCTCCTCTTTTTTTGCAAGTTCCCAATCACCATGATCGAATTTCGGAAAAAATACATCCGCTTCAAAATCCTTATCTACCCTTGTAATATACATTTTAGAAGCATGGCTGAGGAATTGTGCATAGACAGATCCACCGCCAATGATAAAATTCTCCTTCTCAGGATCCATCTTGCTGATGGCATCCTCGATGGAATAGGCCATCTCACAACCTTCGATCTGCTCACCAGGTATATCCGTAATAACCATGTTTTTTCTTTTGGGCAGAGGCCGTTTAGGAAGCGAATAAAATGTCTTTTTTCCCATGACGACATAGTGGCCTTCCGTTATTCTTTTAAACCGCTTCAAATCTTCTGAAATATGCCAAAGCAACTGGTTATCCTTTCCGATGGCGCGGTTCGCGGCAATGGCAACTATGATTGATATTTGTTTTTCCATGTATCCGGTTTGATGTTTTGAGTTTTGGGTTTATTTTTCACGTAACAGCCTTGATTTGTCTATCCCGGGTATTGGTGAGTGTTCGATCGTGATTGGTTATTAGTCAATAGTCATTGACACCGTCCTCGGTCTTCCGTCTTCCTTAATCCGTCATCACTCATCATTCAACATTCCTAAACCGAAATCTCCCCCTTAATATGCGGATACGGGTCATAATCCGTCAGTTCGAAATCTTCAAATGTGAAATCAAAAATATTTTTGATCCCGGGGTTCAACATCATTGCGGGCAATTTACGGGGTTTCCTGCTGAGTTGAAGCTTTACCTGGTCCAGGTGATTGAGGTAAATATGGGCATCTCCGAAGGTATGAATAAATTCTCCCGGGGCAAGCCCTGTCGTTTGCGCCATCATCAGCAGCAATAAAGCATAGGAAGCAATATTAAAGGGTACACCTAAAAAGATATCGGCGCTGCGCTGGTACATTTGAAGGGAAACAAGCATTCGCCGGCTGTCCGGGTTATTTTTGATCTGTTCGATGACATGTGTGATCTGGTCTATCCCATCCCCGTTCCAATTGCGCCATTGTGCACCATAGACCGGACCGAGATCCCCATTCTCATCCGCCCACTCATTCCAGATACGCACCCCGTTGTCATTGAGATATTTGATGTTTGTGTCACCTTTCAGAAACCACAGCAACTCATAAATAATGGAACGCAAATGCAGTTTCTTGGTTGTTAGCAAGGGAAAACCCTCGGAAAGGTCAAATCGCATTTGCGGACCAAATATACTTATCGTTCCGGTCCCGGTCCTGTCGCTCTTTTTGACACCCTCATCAAGCACTTTCTGTAAAAGATCCAAATACTGTTTCATGATGTTAATCCTGACTTCATGCTGCAAATTTCTTTCTAAATTATTTCAATGGTCATCCGATGAGGGTACCGACGATGGTTGCGGATAATAAAGAGGCGATTGTGCCCCCCAGCAAGGCCCTCATACCATATTTGGAAAGCAGGACTTTCTGCCCGGGAGCCAGCGAACCAATCCCTCCGATCTGGATGCCAATGGATGCAAAATTAGCAAATCCGCAAAGCATATAGGTAGACATGATGATCGATTTCGGATCACTGAAAGCACCGGCCTCCTTTAATTCAGAAAGGCTTATATATCCAATAAATTCCGTCATGATGATCTTTTCTCCCAGTAATCTGCCTACAAGGGTCATATCCTGGCCATCCACACCTATCAGCCACATGACCGGAGCAAACAAATAGCCCAGCATGAATTGCAGGGAAAGTTCTGTATACCTTCCGTCGGTGACCCTGGCCACCCAATCATTGATCTCGATCAGGTTGCCGAATTTGACGGCAATGTAATTAAACATGGCGATAAAGGCGATAAATACCAGCAACATGGCAGCGACGTTAACGGCCAGTTTAAGTCCTTCTGATGTGCCGTTGGAAATGGCGTCGAGTATATTTTTACCTACTTCCTCACGGGGTATTTTCACTAACTTATCAATATTTTCCGTTTGCGGCACCAGTATTTTGGATACCACCACAGCGCCCGGGGCGGCCATTACGGAAGCAGTCAGGAGGTGCTTGGCAAAGAGTAACCGTTGCACCGGGTCATTACCACCCAGGAAACTGATGTAGACCGCCAGTACTCCCCCTGCAAGCGTGGCCATCCCGCCCATCATGACCAGCAGGATCTCCGACTTATTCATTTTCTCCAGGTAAGCTTTGATCATGAGTGGTGATTCCGTCTGCCCAAGGAATATATTTCCGGCCACGGAAAGGCTTTCAGCACCGCTCAGGCGCATCAGCCTTGTCATGACCCAGGCAAATCCAAAAACGATATACTGGATCACATTCAAATAAAACAAAAGGCTGGTCAATGCAGAAAAGAAAATTATTGTGGGCAGGATCTGTATGGCAAAGTTCTGGAGTGCCAACTCTATATTACCGGTAGTGAATGAACTAAAAAGAAAGAGGGTGCCTGCCTGGGTGAAATCCAGGACAAGTACGAATGCTTTACCGACAAAATCAAAGATGGCAGCAATGAAAGGGACAAACAGCACGCCTACCGCGAGCAGCACCTGGAAAGCCAGGCCTTTCCCCACAACTGCCCAGTCTATCGCTTTTCGATTATTGCTGAAAATATAGGATATGAGGATCAGGACAAACAAACCAAAAAAGCCCCGAAGGATGCTGACCGGTTTGAAACCATCATCACGGCTCATTTCGAGAATATTGACCTTTTCATTTCCGCCGGCAGGTAAGGAAGAGAAGTCTTCCTGGCTAGTAATAACACCCACGGAATCAGCGGTTGAAAGTATCTCTGCGGTGTCACTGTCAGCCTGGTTCCAACCAAGCAGGGTGATAGAAAAAAATCCTGCAACGAACAGCAGGATCAGCAGGATTTTCTTACTTTTCAGAAAGCGCTTCATTTATTCATCACTTGTTTTTCCTGCTGTTGATCTCATCACGAAGGCGGGAGGCTTCTTCAT
The DNA here is from genome assembly GCA_037382165.1 of bacterium. GTDB lineage: Bacteria > Bacteroidota > Bacteroidia > Bacteroidales > F082 > JAADID01. The sequence continues at coordinate 12,498 of JARRQC010000047.1, forward strand.
AATTTTCATTGCTGACTGCTTTCTTCAACATATCTTTGAGTTCCTCCACAGAATAATCACTGTATTTCCCTTTACCGGGGTGTGGTTTTTCTGTCTCGGCCTGCCTGGTTTCACCCTCCTTTTCATCTTCCATTACAATACCCGCCTCATCGATAATATCTTCAAGGGCATATATCGGGCAATTGAAGCGGATAGCCAGTGCTACCGCATCCGAAGTACGGCTGTCAATTTCCGAGACATTCCCTTCCTGTTCGCAAATGAGTTTCGAGAAGAAGATTCCTTCCTCAAATTTATTGATCACCACCTCAGTGATGTTAATACCGAAATGTTCGGCGAAATTCTTGATCAGGTCATGTGTAAGCGGCCTGGTCGGTTTCATCTTTTCCAGTTCGATGGCGATAGCCTGGGCTTCATATCCTCCAATGATGATCGGAAGCCTTCGGTTCTCCCCATGCACGCCCAATATTAAAGCATATGCTCCACTCTGCGATTGGCTGTAGGACAGGCCGATGATCTCCAGTCTGACTTTATTCATTCAGTTGGTTTGTAAACAAAAGGTTAAAAGTAGAAAACTTTTACGGATACAGGAGACTGATCCGGGCTTTATTTCTCAAAGTTTTATCAGGAGACCAATGTGGATTGGCCAGGTAAGATTTCCATGCAGGCAAGCCGAATAATTTCTTACAGAGGGCGGGGAATCCAATACCCGGTTGATATACTTTTAATAAGTATATTATCCTGATTTATCTATTCTTAAGCTAATTTCCTATATTAGCGCCTTTCTTGAAAAACCATAATCAAAAAAGTCAAAAATTTTAGTGTTGTTATGAAAAAACTGTATGCATTGATGGCTTTGTTTGCCACGCCTGTTTTGGCCATGGCAAGTGAAGCCGATCTGGTCATTCCCGAAGGTATGAAGTCGGAGACGATACTTTACTGGGGGTTCCTCATTACTTTTGCCGGCTTTCTTTTCGGTCTTTACCAGTTTATGAATGTAAAAAAGAAGCAGGCGCATCAATCCATGCTGGATGTGGCCCAGGTCATTTATGAGACCGGTAAAACTTACCTCATTCAGCAAGGTAGATTTCTTGCGATCCTTTTCCTTTTCATCGGGTCAGCCGTAGCCTTTTATTTCGGATGGCTTTCCGATGCTCATTTTGGTGTCGGCGGGGTGGTGATGATCCTGGGATGGACGGTGATAGGTATACTGGGGTCATACAGCGTAGCCTGGTTCGGCATCCGGATGAACACACTGGCCAACTCGCGGATGGCTTTTGCCTCCCTGGAAAGGAAACCCATTAAGTTGCTGAACATACCCCTCAGTGCAGGAATGAGCATAGGTGTAGTGTTGATATCCCTCGAGCTGATCATGATGTTGATCATCCTTCTTTTCGTTCCGGGCGAGTATGCAGGTGCCAGCTTTATTGGTTTCGCGATCGGTGAATCACTGGGAGCCTCTGTTTTGAGGATTGCCGGTGGTATCTTTACAAAGATTGCCGATATCGGTTCCGACCTGATGAAGGTGATATTCAAGATCGGTGAAGATGACCCGAGAAATCCCGGGACTATCGCGGATTGTGTAGGTGATAACGCGGGTGACAGTGTTGGACCAACCGCTGACGGCTTTGAAACTTACGGTGTAACAGGCGTTGCACTTATTTCCTTTATTCTCCTTGCAGTGACCACCACTGAATTCCAGGTTCAGTTGTTATCCTGGATCTTCCTCATGAGGATCCTGATGATCATCACTTCCGTAGTTTCTTACTGGATCAATGGGGCCATTTCCAAGGCCAAATTCGCTGACGCCGATGATCTTGATTTTGAAGAGCCACTCACGGCGCTGGTCTGGATCACATCGGTACTTTCCATCATCGTAACCTTCGTTGTCAGTTATTATGTCATTGGCGACCTGCCTCATAATCTCTGGATCACACTCTCGGTGATCATCAGTGCGGGCACACTGGGTGCAGCGTTGATCCCGGAATTTACCAAGATATTTACGAGTCCCAAATCCACCCATGTCGCTGAAGTGGTAGAAGCTTCCAAAAAAGGGGGTCCTTCCCTCAATATTCTTTCAGGACTTGTCGCCGGTAATTTCAGTGCCTTCTGGAAAGGAATGGTCTTCTTCCTGTTGATGTTTATCGCCTATTACGCTAGTAATTTCTACCTCGACACCCTGATGATCTATCCTTCCATCTTTGCTTTTGGCCTCGTAGCCTTTGGTATGCTGGGCATGGGGCCGGTAACCATTGCTGTTGACAGCTATGGTCCGGTGACCGACAATGCCCAGTCCATTTATGAGCTATCACTTATAGAAGAAAATCAGGAAAAGGTAATCCCTGAGATCGAAAAGGATTTCGGGTTCAAACCCGATTTTGAAAAGGCGAAATATTACCTGGAAGCCAATGACGGGGCGGGTAACACTTTTAAGGCCACAGCCAAACCGGTTCTTATCGGTACTGCAGTGGTAGGTGCCACAACCATGATCTTCTCCCTTATCCTTGTGATCAAGAAAACACTCGGCGTGGAACCGGAAGAGATCCTGAATCTTCTTAATCCCTATTCCATCATGGGATTCCTTCTTGGCGGTTCCGTGATCTACTGGTTCACCGGAGCTTCGATACAGGCGGTGACAACAGGTGCCGGACGTGCCGTTGAGTACATTAAAAAGAACATCAACCTTGACCCCAACGCACCGAAAAAAGCCGATGTAGAGAAATCAAGGTCTGTGGTGCGTATTTGTACCGTTTATGCACAAAAAGGGATGTGGAACATTTTTATTGCCATTTTCTCATTCTCCCTGGCCTTTGCATTCCTGTCCTCACCTGTCGGTTCCAATGCGCCGGTAGCCCTGTTTGTCAGCTACCTGCTATCGATCGCCTTTTTTGGACTCTTCCAGGCGGTATTTATGGCTAATGCCGGAGGTGCCTGGGATAATGCAAAAAAAGTGGTTGAGGTCGATCTTCAGGAAAAAGGGACGGATCTGCATGCTGCTGCCGTTGTCGGTGATACCGTGGGAGATCCATTTAAGGATACATCTTCTGTCGCACTCAATCCCGTGATCAAGTTTACAACCCTGTTTGGTCTGCTGGCCATGGAAATCGCTATTGCTCCTCAGTTCAGGGCAGCTTCTTACTACGTAGGGGGTGTATTTCTCCTGGTAGCCCTCTATTTTGTATGGAGATCATTCTATAAAATGAGGATTACAAAATAAAACCAACATCACACATATATGCGGGAGGCTGGATTTTCCGGCCTCCCTTTTTCATTTTAGAAAATGATTTGTTAATCAATTAACAATATGGAACAAAAGACGTTTTGTATTGTTTAGAATATTAATTTTGTGAAGCTTTTTAAAATTTTTGTAAATCATTAATAAGATACTATCTATCAATTAATTAGAGGAGCAGCAGAGGATGTCAGAAAATAATTTTACCTCCCGTCACATTGGCCCGCGGAAGCAAGAATGTCAGAATATGAGTTTTTGTCTCATATCCGTAACCTGGGACAGGAAAACAGGGTTTTCAAAAGTTATATTGGTATGGGATATTACCCTACCATCATCCCATCGGTTATTCAGCGAAATGTATTTGAAAATCCGGGTTGGTACACATCCTATACCCCTTACCAGGCTGAGATCTCGCAGGGACGCCTGGAAGCATTGTTGAATTTTCAAACGATGGTCTCCGAACTGACAGGGATGCCCCTTGCCAACGCCTCGCTGCTTGACGAAGGAACCGCCGCTGCAGAGGCTATGCTGATGTTCTTTCATGCCAGACCGCGTCCTAAAGTGAAATCCGGGGCCAACAAATTCTTGGTCTCTGAAGACATGTTCCCCCAGACCATAGAAGTTCTTAAAGCACGTGCCGAATCGAGAGGTATAGCATTGGAGATCGTTCACAGGGATCATTTTTCTTTTGATGAAAATGTATTCGGCTGCATGGTTCAATATCCTGATCAGAAGGGTGAAATTGTTGATCACCGCAAGACCGCTGAACTTGCCAGGGAGCAGGGTATACCGCTTGCTGTCGCAACGGACCTTTTGTCCCTTGCGCTCTTAAAGCCCCCGGGCGAGTGGGGTGCCGAGGTTGTTTTTGGGTCGTCCCAGCGATTCGGGGTTCCTATGGGCTACGGCGGGCCACATGCCGCCTTTTTCGCCACAACCGAAGAGTATAAACGATATATACCCGGCAGGATCATCGGTATATCGAAGGATGCCAATAATAATGATGCGTTGAGGATGGCGCTCCAAACACGCGAACAGCATATCAAACGCGAAAGGGCTACTTCCAATATCTGTACAGCCCAGGCATTGCTCGCCATTATGGCTGGTTTTTATGCGGTCTATCACGGTAAAGAAGGACTAACACAAATGGCGGACCGGGTTCACCAGCATGCGGATGCGCTCGCTGCCGCCCTCGGTAAATTAGGCTACAAGCAACTCAACAGGTACTTTTTTTATACCCTGTATATAGAACTTCCAAATGAAGTTCGTTCCGACGAGCTGCGCCGCATTGCCCTGAACCACGAAATCAACTTCAGGTATTTCGACAGCGGCCATCATATCGGTATCAGTCTGGACGAAACCACAAGTGCAGATGATATCAACGAAATACTCAGTGTGCTTGCCCAGGCCGCAAAGAAGCAAGCAACAGTCCCTGAAGGATCTTCATTACACGGCAGCGATCACAGCATCCCTTCCGAACTGATACGCACCTCTGATTTCTTGCAGCATTCCGTTTTTCAGGATTTTCATTCGGAAACCGAAATGATGAGGTATTTGAAAAAACTGGAAAACAAAGATATCGCCCTTAACCGCTCGATGATACCTCTGGGCAGTTGTACCATGAAGCTCAATGCTGCATCAGAGCTACTCCCCATCAGCTGGCCTGAATTTGCCAACATACACCCTTTCGTTCCTGCCGACCAGGCAAAAGGATACCTCGAGATCATCGGGGAAATGAACCGCATACTCAGCCTTGTTACCGGCTTTTCTGCCGTTTCCTTTCAACCCAACTCCGGTGCGGCAGGTGAATATACGGGACTGATGGTCATACGAGAATACCAGAGGAGCCTGGGAGAATCCCAGCGAGATATCTGCCTGATACCGGCATCCGCACACGGCACCAATCCGGCGAGTGCAATCATGGCGGGGATGCAGGTAGTCGTAGTTAAAACCAGTGAAAATGGCGACATCGACCTGGACGATCTGAAGGAAAAAGCGGAGAAGTACCGTGAGAACCTGGCGGCCATCATGGTTACTTACCCCTCTACCCATGGTGTCTTTGAAGAGGGTATAAGAAAAGTGATCCAAATCATTCACGACAACGGCGGTCAGGTTTATATGGATGGTGCCAATATGAACGCCCAGGTGGGCTTAACAAGTCCCGGATTTATCGGTGCAGATGTTTGCCATCTGAATCTCCATAAAACTTTCGGCATACCGCATGGTGGCGGTGGCCCCGGCATTGGACCCATCGGGGTGGCAGAACACCTCGTGGACTTCCTGCCAAAACATATTTTTGCCGAAACAGGAGGCAGCAGGGGGATACCGGCTGTTGCTGCCGCCCCTTACGGAAGTGCATTGGCACTGCTCATCTCTTATGGCTATTTGAAAATGCTGGGCAGCAACGGGCTTACCGAATCAACCAGGATAGCTATACTCAATGCCAATTATCTGCTTTATCGTCTCAAAGACCATTATCCGATCCTGTATACAGGGAAAAGGGGATTTGTCGGACATGAAATGATCCTTGACTGTAATTCATTCAACAAGTCAGCAGATATTACTGTGGTGGATATCGCAAAACGACTGATGGATTACGGTTTCCATGCCCCGACCGTTGCCTTCCCCGTTCCGGGCACTTTGATGGTTGAGCCTACAGAGTCTGAATCAATGAGCGAACTCGATTATTTCGCCGACGCGCTCATTCAGATCCGTGAAGAAATACGCGAGGTGGAAGAAGGCAGGGCAGAAAAAAAGAACAATGTGGTATCCAATGCCCCTCATACTGCTGAAACAGAAATTACTGACGACTACCGTCTCCCCTATTCCAGGGAGAAAGCTGCTTTCCCCCTGGAATGGGTCCGCATCAATAAATATTTTACACCGGTAGCCAAGATCGATGATGCCTACGGAGACAGAAACCTGTGCACTTGCATACCGGTTTCCGCATTCGATAATCCTGTGGTTGAAGTCGAAGAACTGAAATAAGAAACCGGCTTAAAAATAAAAACTGGCGTACCCCACCACATTTGACCGGATACCCGAATAGTCGGCGGAAGTGGTATAGTCTATCAACCTGGGTTTTAGTTCATTCAGTTTGCAATACTCCATGGCTATGCGCAGCGGGTTGATCCCACAGGCATCCACATGTTGCGCTGACAGGTTCTGTATACTTTCAATGCTCCGTAGGTCCCTTTCATTCGCAGCAGAAAGCGAATAGAAATGACTCAGATCCGTGCTGATGATGATGAAATATTGTTTCTCGGAGAGGTGCAATGCAATGTCCCTGACCTTTCGTTCATCAATTTTACCTACAAGAAGGGGAAGAACGCTGGCATTTTTACAATAATAGCTTATAAATGGCATTTGTACTTCCAGTGCATGTTCATTCTGGTGGCTCTCCGGGTGAACCGGGAAATAGTCATCCCGAAACAATGAAACTTCACCCAGCGGTGTCATCCAGTAATCATGACTATCCATCGCCATACCCTGAAGCGGCCAGGCATGTGCCGGACCCAGAAGTGCAATTCGCTCCGGTTTTATTTTATCCAGGTGTCTGAAAGCAAGGAAAGCTGTTTTTCCCGAATAGACCCATCCGGCATGGGGCACGATCAGTCCCCGGATCATTTGACCGGTTTTTTCCGGCTGAAGACTTAAACCATGCGATTTGTGAAAGGATTTTCTCCCGTGTATGCGGATAGAATTGACCGGCAAAGACAGGTTCCCGTTCTGTAAGGGTAGGCATGGTGCATCTCTTCAAATATCGTAAAATTACGATTTTGACAGGATGATGTCAAGCATATTCAGCAGATGTTCCGGGCATCAATCCGGTACGAACCTGACCACCTGGTTGGGAATGGGTTTGACACTTTGCAGGTAGGCATAAATCGCTGAAAGGTCGGATTCCTTCATCCCTGCAAACATTTCCCAGGGCATATAGGTATTGAACTGGTTTTCTCCCACAGGTGGAGCCTCATAGGCAGAATCCATGTACATCTTGAATCTTTGGATAAATTGCTCTTCCGTCCAGCGGCCTATTCCGGTTTCGGGATCTGGTGTTATGTTGGATGAGTATACTTTGCCTCCCTTAGGCAGCGGGAATTCTCTTCCGCCGGCATAGGACCTTTCCTCCAAGATCTGTCCCTTTTCTGCTACCGTATGGCACTCAATGCAGGACCAGGCCAGGTATTTACCATAAGCCAACTTATCTTTTTTATCCATACCGTCTTTGAGTTCAGGTTCTGCCGGAATGAGGTTGATAATGAAATTCATCGGAAAGTTTGAGGTAGATTCCGGATAGGTCCTTTCCACGGGATCAAGTGTCCGCAGGTAAGCGATAACCGCATAGATATCTTCCCGGTCGGCTTTTGCAAGGTAAGTATACGGCATGATAGGAAACAAAGCCCTCCCGTCTTTTCCTACTCCTGAGGTGATCGCCCTGAATACCTCACCATCGGTCCAGTCGCCTATGCCTCCCGGGGTGATGTTTGTTGCATAATAATGGCCGGGAAATCCCATTTCTTCGGTAAATTCATCTCCCCCACTGCCCTCAGTTCCGGGTACGGGTGGAGCTGAGAACCGGTTCCAGTCCCGGTCAGAGTGGCAATCCATACATACCCAGACATGGTTTGCCAGGTATTCACCCCTTTCGATCCTTTCCGGGGTAATTTCAAACTGCAGGTCTGGTGCAGGAACGGATGGTAATGCAAATTTTACATAGGAGAGTATAATTCCGATCACCACGATAACGATGACTACAAGCCATCCTAAAATTTTAAGAAATAGTTTCATAATTGATAAAATGGTCAATTTTTATCGAAAATATGAATTCCCATTTCTTGATATAAACAAGGAATCCTCTTTAACAGATATTTAACAACTTGATTATCCGCCGGAGCACCAGATTTCCCATGACGCATCGGCTTGCAAACGCAGCATCTCCTCACCTGACTTTGTTTCAGCTCCATACTTTTTACCCTGCTTCATAAAGATAGTCTCTGGTGGATTGTAGATCAGATCATACAGCAGATGACCGGAGGTCAGGTATTGATACGGGATATCAGGGTATCCCTTTTTATCGGGGAACATCCCTGCCGGCGTGGTATTGATGATCAGTGGATGCGATTGTATGATTTCCCTGTCAAGTGAAGGGTAAGATACCGTGTCTTTCTTATCCGGATTCCTGCTCACAAACAGGTGGGAGATATTCAGTTTGTGCAATACGAAAGAAACGGCTGCAGCACTTCCCCCCGTGCCCAGTACCAGCGCTTTCCGGATATGCCTGCCGGATAGGAAAGGCAGCAGGGACTGTTCGAATCCAACGACATCGGTATTGTAGCCTTTAAGCCGCACTTTTTGCTTGTCACGTATCACTTTTACCGTGTTGGCCGAACCTGTTTCAGACACAACCGGATCCATCTCATTCAGCATTTTGAGGATTGCCTTTTTGAATGGAATGGTAACATTGAAACCTGCCAGGTTTTCATTTTCACGGACAATTGACAGGACTTCATCTATATTATCCAGCTCGAATACCTGGTAGGCAGCTTTGATATTTAATTCGATGAATTTTTCTGAAAAAAAGGCTGGTGAAAAGGTATGACCTAAATTATTCCCGATTAAACCATATAATACCATGCCTGTCTTATTGCTGCGCCTCTTCTTCCTTGAGTGCGGTCATTTCCAGCGCTACTATGGATGCCATACCAGCCAGTGCAAGTAAAAGGGCAAACCATACTGTATGATCCCATTCTGCTGGGAGTGTACTGACATATCGGGCCACAATGGGCTCCCCGTTTTTAAGGATCTCCGTGCCATCGGCATGAAGCAGGTGAATCTCTTTTTTCCAGGGCCACAGCACGTTGAGCGATCCAAGTATAAATCCTGTAAGCAGCGCAATGGTCTGGTCCTTGAAATGACGAAATACCCAGGAGAGAACATGTGAAAATGCTATCAATCCGACTACCGCACCTATTCCTACCGGGAACAATATATGCCATTCCCGGTTATTAATTGCATCTAGGGCCACCAACTGGTAATTGCCCATAAGGATGAGCACAAATGATCCGGACAATCCCGGCAGGATCATACTGCAAACCGCAACTACGCCACAAAGAACCAGGTAAAAAAACCCTTCATTCGGTGTGGCAGGATTGAAAAAAGAGATCACCACAGCGATGGCAGTACCGATGACCAGGGAAAATA
>JARRQC010000048.1:0-11877 GCA_037382165.1 bacterium
GGCAGCCAAGGTTTATGGTGTAAAACAAGATGAGGTAACAGCTGAAATGCGCAGAAATGCCAAGATGGTGAACTTTGGCATCATCTACGGGATCTCCGCTTTCGGCCTGTCGGAAAGGCTCAACATCCCACGGAAAGAAGCTGCAGAGATCATCAGCAATTATTTTGAACAGTATCCGGACATCAAGGCCTATATGGAGAAACAGGTTTCCTTTGCCAGGGAACACGGCTATGTTGAAACCATCATGGGACGCAGGCGGTACCTGAAAGATATCAATTCAGCCAATGGCGTTGTGCGTGGTTTTGCAGAGCGAAATGCCATCAATGCACCGATACAGGGAAGCTCGGCGGATATGATCAAAATCGCGATGATCAATATCTACAAGGAATTCAACAAACGGGGACTCAAGTCAAAAATGATCCTCCAGGTACATGATGAACTCGTATTCGACACCTGCCTGGAAGAGCTTGATACCGTCAAGAAGATCGTAAAGGAAAAAATGCCGGCAGCCATTAAACTGGATGTACCTGTCGTCATTGACATGAACACAGGCAGCAACTGGCTGGAAGCACACTGATCGGCTTTTTATTCCCGATAAAAAATAAATCTTGTGATAAAGATGCCGTCACCGTCATCCTTTCCGGAATCGCTTTCGACAGCACTGGTGACAAATTTCAGGATCCAGCCTTCTTCCGAAAGCTTGTTCAGTTTATCGGTGATCAGTGCATCATTGGAGGCAATATTCTGGAAATTGATACCTGCAATGCTATAAAAGTTAAGTAGTTTGGTCTCTTCAAATTTGTCCACCTTGGCATCTGATCTTTTCACATTGCGCTGATTGCTTTTCGTACCATCGGTGCGGTCCGTGGTGAAATCGTCCACATTGATCTCCGAATGCTGTACGATCATCCTGGAACGCCCGATACCAGCAGGCACAATAGATTCAACAGTGGTTACGATCAGATATTCCTGAGCCTGAAGACCGCTGATCAGCAACAGGAATGGCATTAAAAGGATAAAGTTTCTCATGGTTGTAAATTAAATTGTCGGATCAAAAGTAATCAATGATGAATTAACCATTAGCTTCAGTTCATGCGCATCAGGAAAAGGTCACTGCCGGTAAGGAATGATAGGTTTAAATGTCCTTTTTGGTTACATTTGTGCCCCTAAAGTATTGAATAGTGATGGCCAAAAACAATACCGTCCTGGCACTCGACGCAGGAGGCACAAATTTCGTTTTTAACGCCGTAACGAATGGTGTAATTGTTGACAAAACATTCAGTCTGCCTGCCAAATCCGACAGTCTGCAGCATCTGCTGGAAAAGATCATCCATGGCTTCCGGGAAATTAACAAACAAACCGGCAACCTGGCTGTAGCCATCAGTTTTTGTTTTCCCAGTCCGGCAGATTTTGAAAATGGCATCATCGGTGACCTGGAAAACCTCCCTTTTTTCCGTGGAGGCGTTGCATTAAAGAAAATGCTGGAAAATGAATTCCGGATACCTGTTTTCATCAACAATGACGGCGATCTTTTTACCCTGGGGGAAGCGATCAAAGGTGTTTTGCCTGAGATCAATGCCAAACTCAAGGCCAGCAAAATACGTAAGCAATACCGGAACTTACTGGGTGTAACGCTGGGTACCGGTTTTGGCGGAGGGATTGTGCACCAGGGAGAACTTTTTCTTGGCGATAATTCAGCGGGTGCCGAGATCAACCGGATGGTAAATCCCTCCAACTGGAATATGAGCGTGGAAGAGACGCTGAGTATCCGGGGTATAAAAAGACTTTTCGCTGAGGAAAGCGGGCTGGAATTCAAAGAAGTTCCGGATCCGTACACGATTTTTACCATTGGTATTGGAAAAGCCGAGGGAAACCGGGAAGCAGCAATTCGTGCATGGGAAAGATTCGGAAAAGTGCTGGGCGATGCTTTGGCCAACGCCCTGACACTCGTGGATGGACTGGCGGTTATTGGTGGCGGGTTATCCGGGGCGCATCCACTTTTCTTACCTAAGGCGGTGGAAATGTTGAACCGCAAATTTGATCGGCCCGGCGGTGGCAAAGTGCCGCGGATGGAAATATCAGCTTATAACCTGGAAACGGAGGATGGATTGCAGGGGTTCCTCAACCAGCAGGAAATCCTTATCAAGGTGCCTTTCTCAGATGATATGACGCCCTACTATCCGGAGAAGAAAACAGGTGTTTCCACAACGAAACTGGGCACTTCCCGGGCTGTGGCATTGGGTGCTTATGCCTATGCGGCAAACCAGATCGGCTTCTAAACCGAAGTTTGACTCATCCTGTTGATCTCATCATACCGGTCGCAATGCACCAGGTGGTCATTGACCATTCCTGTCGCCTGCATGAAGGCATAGCATATCGTAGACCCCACAAATTTGAATCCCCTTTTTTTCAGGTCTTTGCTCATAAGGTCCGATTCTGCTGTTTTTGCCGGCAGATCGGATAGTGTTCTCCATTGATTGACCATCGGTTTTCCGCCGGTAAATTGCCAGATATACCTGTCGAAAGAACCAAACGATTTTTGAATTTCCAGGAAACGGGCTGCATTGGTTATTGTCGACAAGATCTTTAGCCTGTTCCTGATGATGCCTGCATCCTGTAAAAGGCTTTGCACTTTACGTTCATCATACCGGGCGATGATCTCAGGGTTGAAATCATCAAAAGCCTCCCTGAAATGGGCTCTTTTCTTCAATACCGTCGACCAGCTTAAGCCGGCCTGAAAAGCGTCAAGTATCATGTATTCAAAAAGTTTACGGTCATCATGGACCGGTACACCCCACTCCTCATCATGGTATTTGATCATCAGGGGATCTGTTCCCGGCCAGGAACAAGTATTTGGTGCTGGATGTTTCATGTCCTTTTGGTTTAAATCGGAATAGCAGATTTTATTATAGAATGAAAACGGTTTTTCATTCTTTGTAACTGACTTATGGTATCCCTCGTTGAGGTTTTATCCCTCTTCATTCAGCAACTTCTCTATGGACCGGTGGTGGGGCTTGATGATGCCTTTTTCGGTGATGATACCCGTGATATATTTTGCCGGTGTGATATCAAAAGCCGGATTCAGCGCTGTGGAACCGGGTGAGGAAACCATAATTCTCACCTTGTTGCCATTGGAATCTATCCCGGTTTGATACAATACCTCATCCGGATCCCTCATCTCTATGGGGATATTCCTGCCCGTCCTGCAAGCTTTGTCAAAGGTGCTTGTGGGTGCGGCTACATAAAAGGGTATCTTGTATTCCCTGGCCAGGATGGCTTTTTCCAATGTTCCAATTTTGTTGGCTACATCACCATTGGCTGCAATACGATCAGCACCGACGATCACCATGTCGATCTTACCCTGTGCCATAAAAGTAGCCGATGCATTATCCGGTATAATCACATGGGGAACACCTGCATTTTTCAATTCCCAGGCGGTCAAACGGGCACCCTGGTTACGCGGCCGGGTCTCATCCACATACACGAATACCTCCTTACCCTGACCAGTCGCTAAATAAATCGGGGCAAGTGCGGTACCATAATCCACGAAAGCGAGCCACCCCGCATTGCAATGCGTCAGGATATTGGTTTTGTTGCCAATCAGCGAACTGCCGAATACCCCGATTGCTTTCGAATCTTCAGCATCTTTGCCGGCGATATGCTGTGCCTCCAAAACGGCATTCTCGGGGGAAATAAGCCCCGCTTTATAAACCCTATCTACTGCGTAAAACAGATTCTCAGCGGTGGGTCGTGTATGCTCAATATCAGCCCTTGCCTCCCTGATCGTTATCGCCTTCGTTTTGCCTGTTGTTGACAGGAAGGCCTGTGCCATGGCATAACCTGCCGCCGACCCGAGGGCCCCGGCACCCCTGACAACCATGTCCGTAATGGCCATACAGGTTTCCCAGTAGGTTTTGCATTCATGAATTTCAAAGGAAAAGGGCAGCAAATTCTGGTCGATCATGAAAACCGAAGATCCTTCCATCCATACCGTCTGATATGTTTTATCACCTACAAGCATGCTTTAATCTATTGCCAGTCATTTAAAAGTTGCTGCAATGCAATATAGGCCATCAGGCCTGCGCCGGTTTCGAGGCTGCTTTCATCAACATCAAATGTCGGGGTATGCAGGTTGGAAACTATCCCTGCCTTTTTATTGGCCGTGCCCAGTCTGTAAAAGCAGGCAGGCATAAGCTGGGAATAGCGGGAAAAATCTTCGGCGGTCATCCGGGTGTCCAGATCCACCACATTCTCTTCTCCAAGGTATTCAATGGCCGCCTGCCGGGAAGCTTTTGTCAGTTTTTCATCATTCACAAGAAAGGGATATCCTTTCTTAATTTCTACCTCTGCAGTGCAGCCATGTGCCTTTGCCGTCATTTCAGCGGTTTCCCTGATCAGTTGGTGTGCCGTTTCCCTCCATTCTTCTCCGAATGTTCTGAAGGTCCCATGCAGGCTTACCTTTTCGGGAAAGATATTCATGGCGCCATTGGTGACGATCTTGCCAAAGGAAAGTACTGTGGGGATTTGCGGTGGTGCCTTACGACCTGCAATGCGTTGCAGGGCGATTAGGATATGGGCGGATGCCAGTACCGTATCATCGAATTTTTCAGGCATGGCAGCATGGCCGCCGCTGCCTTTCACAAAAATGGTGATCTCATCGTTTGATGCCATATATCTGCCGCTTCTGAAGCCTGCTTTTCCCGCTTCCAGTTCAGGAAACACATGTTGCCCGGTAATGGCAATCGGTTTCGGATTTTCAAGCACCCCTGCTTCGATCATCTGGATTGCACCGCCCGGCACCGTTTCTTCTGCATGCTGAAAGATAAGCTTTACCGATCCCCTAAAATGATCTTTCAACCCGTTGAGTATCCTTGCGGCCCCCATCAGGCATGCCATGTGTACATCATGTCCGCAGGCATGCATGATGCCTTCATTGACTGACTTGTAACCGCATTCATTCTGTTCGGCAATGGGCAAAGCATCCATGTCTGCACGTAAGGCAATGACTTTTGCAGAAGCCTTCCTGCCTTCAATTATGGCTGAAATACCGTTACCGCCAATTTTGTTTTGATGCTTAATCTTATTCCTGGTCAGCCAGTCGGAGATGTAGGATGCGGTTTGTTCTTCCTTGAAACTCAGTTCGGGATGGGAATGCAGGTGACGCCTGATCTCTACGATCTCGGCAGCATAATCTCGCGCGGCTTTTTTAACATGGGAAAGGTAGTTCACTTTGAATCAACTGATCGTTTGCAGAACAAATTTACAATTATAACCATATGGCTGACTGCGGCATCAGGGTTTGAAACGTGGTAAAAAATAATAGAATCGGTTGTCGGCATAACCTCGCTTCGTACCTTTGCCAACTTTATGCGGCAAAAGAAAAAGCAAAAATCTTTTATATTCCCGGTAAGTACCCTTATCGGCAGCAATTACGAAAACCTGAAGTTCGTGATGCGCGGCCGAAAGATTTCACGCGGGTACAAAAGCCGTTATTATCTCACCAGGTGGATCGCCTGGATACTGGACTGGTTCAGGATCATTGAAGAGAAAAAGTACGGACAGACCATCGAGGAGCTTTCAATAGACAAGCCCCCCATCTTCATCATCGGCTTCTGGCGTTCGGGGACAACCTTGCTGCACAATATGTTATGTCAGAATCCCGATTTTGGTTTTGTCAATACATTTCAGGCTGTATTCCCGAACCATGTGCTGCTGAACCAGGGATGGCTCAAAAGTGTGGCGCAATTGCTGATGCCTGATAAACGGCCGGGAGATAACGTGGAACTCAACTTTGCCTATCCGCAGGAAGAAGAGATCGCACTGGGAAATCTTCAGGCCCTGAGTTTTTACTATTTCTTTTATTTTCCGCAGGACACCCAGGAATTTATAGATAAATCGCTCTTTTTCAATAATGTGACAGAGGAGGAAATGAAAAGCTGGGAGGATAACTACATCAACCTCATCAAGACCGCTCTTTATAATACAAATGGCAAACAGTTCATTTCAAAAAACCCTCCCAATACCTTTCGTATTAAGGAAATATTGAAAATGTTCCCGGACGCTAAGTTTATCTATATCGAAAGGGATATGTATGAGACCATTTATTCATTCATTCGCTTTACCCAAGCGGTAAGAAAGGGTATTCAGCATCATGTGTACAACAAGGAAAAGCAGGACGAATTGTTGATCAGGTTGTACAAGTTGTTGCATGAAAAGTATCAGAAAGATAAAAGTGCCATCCCTGCCGGTCAGCTTATCGAAGTCAGATTCGAGGAATTTGAAAAGAAAAAAATGAAAGAAATGGAGAGAATTTACAAAACGCTCAATATTGAGGGCTTTGAGAAACACGCTCCCAAAATGAAAGCCTATCTGGAAGACCTGGGTGAATACCAGCGAAAGAAACACCCTATTGACAAAGAGTTTATGCGTAAGGTTGATAAGGTGATGTCAGAGGAATAAGGATAATTCTTGCCTGTTCTTGCAAAAGCTCACTTGCATGCCTGCATAAACCAAACACATAAAAAGCCTAATTTTGCGTTATGGAATCCAAGAGGCAGCAAAAGGTTAATAAACTGTTGCAGAAAGACCTTGCAGAAATATTCCAGCTGGAGCTGGGACATGTTACGCAAGGCGCGATGGTTACGGTCACTAAAGTGCATGTAAGCCCGGATTTGAATTCGGTAAAAGTTTACCTGAGTTTGTTTGCTACTGCGGACAGGAAAGCTTTGCTGAGCAATATCCAGCGAAGGGCAGGTGAGATCAGGGGTAAACTGGGCGCACGTATCCGGCACCAGCTGAGATCGGTACCTGAGCTCCATTTTTACGAGGATGATTCGCTGGACTACATTGACCATATCGAAGACCTGTTAAACGAATAAGCCATCCTGAATTTTTCCATGAATTAGTTTGCCATGCAATATGATCCGATAAAAAGAAAACTGGGTATCGTTTTTAATGCAAGCCCGATGATGCGCAAGCTTTTTTACCGATTGCTTGACATTTTGCTCCTCAGGTCATGGCATGTGAGAAAGGTGCTTAAAACATGGGCCAAAGGGGTTAAGGGGACTCAAGCCGTGTTGGATGCAGGCTCCGGCTTCGGTCAGTATGATTATTACCTGGCGAAGAAATACAAGGATTGGAAGATCCGTGCTGTAGATGTTAAAGAAGAACAGATCAAGGATTGCACTGCATTTTTTTCCAGGGCAGGACTGACAAATGTATCCTTCGAAGTGGCGGATCTTACCAAATTTGTTGAGTCGGACACCTATGACCTGGTGCTTTGCGTGGATGTCATGGAACATATTGAAGAGGATGAAAAGGTGCTGAAAAACTATTTCACATCCATGAAAAAAGGTGGTATGCTGCTGATCTCCACACCCAGCGACCAGGGAGGGTCAGATGTCCATCACCATGATCATGAAGATTATGTGAATGATGGCACCCATTCATTTGTTGACGAGCATGTTCGGGATGGATACGGGGTGGAGGAGATGGAAAGTAAGATGCGGAGAGCCGGATTCACGAAAACCGAGGTGAAATATCAATATGGTAAGCCGGGGAAGCTGGGGTGGCGGTTGAGCATGAAATATCCGATCATTATGCTGAATACTTCCTACCTCTTTTTTATTATACTTCCATTCTACTATTTGGCCACATTCCCGCTTGTATTGATACTGAACTGGATGGATCTGCACGGCAGTCATAAAACCGGGACAGGCCTGATCGCCAAAGCCTGGAAATAGATCCTGTCTTCATCCATGATTTTGTTCACCGGATGAGCAGTAAAGATATTTTTAAAATAAGTCCGTAGTCCTGATTTGAAACTATCATTTTATATAGCCCGCCGTTATCTGGTTTCCAAAAAATCACATAACCTGATCAATGTCATCTCTTCGATATCCGTGATCGGGCAGCTTGTCGGCACGGCAGCGCTCATTATTGTACTGTCTGTATTCAATGGTTTCGAGGAGGTGATCAAGTCCATGTACAATAGTTTTAACCCTGATTTTGTGATCATTGCAAAGACAGGTAAAACCTTTGATAAAAATACCCTCCCTTTGGATGGGCTTAGGAATATTGATGGGGTTCTTGACATCGCTGAAGTGATAGAAGAAGACGCACTCTTCAAATATGGGGATCAACAATACATTGCCCGGATAAAGGGGGTTTCCGAGAACTATGTCCGCATCTCCAGACTGGATTCCCTGCTCTGGCAGGGGGAAGCCGTTCTGCGGGAAGGAAACGCCAACTTTGCCGTTGTCGGGGCAGGGGTCGCCTGGTATCTGGATATAAGTCCTGCAGATATCCGTACGCTTTTATCGGTTTTTGTTCCGCGAAGGGGTAATGTCTCTTCTTTTGATTTCAGCAATGCGTTCAATAATGAGGTAATCCATCCGGCAGGCGTATTTTCGGTACAACAGGAATACGATGAGAAATATGTGATCGTACCAGCCAGGTTTGCCAGGCAGCTCATGGATTACCCGGAGGATAGGGTGACTGCCCTGGAAGTGTTTCTTAAACCGGGTGCAGATGCTGGTTCTATCGAAGAAGAGATCAGGAAACAAGCTGCTGAGGAATTCACGGTGAAAAACCGTTTTCAGCAAAATGAGGCGCTGTATAAGGTCATGAAATCAGAAAAGATGGCCATTTTTCTCATTCTTGCCTTTATCCTGGTGCTGGCCTCCTTCAATATGATCGGTTCGCTTTCCATTCTTATTGTTGAGAAACTGAAAGATATCGCGGTACTGAAAAGCATGGGTGCCGATAAGGGGTTGGTCAGGACCATATTTACTACGGAAGGTATGCTGATCAGCCTTGCCGGCAGCCTGGGCGGACTGTTGGTGGGTTTTGTATTACTGATCTTACAGCAAAAGTTTGGTTGGATAAGCCTGGGGTCCGGACAGGGTGATTTTATCATCGATGCCTATCCCGTACGGATGATTCCCCTTGACTTTGTCTATGTTTTCGTCACCGTCTTACTGATCGGCTGGCTGGCTACCTGGTACCCGGTAAGGTATCTCACCAGGAAATTTGATCTGATCAAGCTGAAATGATCATTTTGGTTTGCCTCCATGACATTCATTTCGAGGCAGCACTCGATTATATGTTACAATTCATTAGCTTTGATGTTTTTCCAAACAAAGTTCACCATGAAGAAAATTCTATTGATTGGGTTATCCCTGCATCTCTTTCTTATCATCCATGCCACAGAATGGATGAATGTCTAATCTGAATTGCCCCACGAGGCCAGGATCAGCCTGGTCAGTTCATCGATCAGTACCTCACAGATTGTTTTTGAACTTGAAGGCTTCTACAAGAATGAAGTGATGACACCAAGGGGTGAGGCGTGGCAGATCTCTTTAGATAAGGGTGGTGCAAATCTCACCCAGGGAGCACCGGACCTTCCGGTATTTGCTTCATCTGTGATCATTCCGGACCAGGCCCGGATGGAGCTGAAAATTATTTCGGCTGCTTTTGTTGAATATGATAATGTCCTGATCGTGCCGTCCAAAGGGAACCTTACCAGGCAGGTGAATCCTTCAGATATACCTTATTCATTTGGAAAGGTTTATGAGATCGATGCAGATTATCCGGGTAAGCTGGGAAACCTTGCGGATCCTTATATCATCCGTGATTATCGCGGACAGGCATTGCAAATCCATCCCTTCCAGTATAATCCGGTGACAAGGCAGCTAAAAGTATATTATCATATAGAATTCGGGATGGTTGAAAACGGGCAGTCCGACAAGAATGCAATGGACAGAATCCAACCACCGGATAGAATAAACAGCAGGTTTTCCGCATTGTATGAAAGACATTTTATCAATTATGCTTCAGCAGGCAGGTACGATCCCGTCGGGGAGGAAGGCAGTATGCTGATCATTTCTCATGCAGATTTTTTGGAAGAAATTGAACCGCTGGCAGCATGGAAAAGGTTGAGCGGTATACCTTGTGAAGTGGTCAATGTGGAAGATATCGGAGGGGCGGATGATATCAAACAATATATCCAGGAGGAATACGATAATGGAGACCTGACATTCGTTCTGCTGGTAGGTGATGCCGATAAAGTACCGGTCAGCCAGTCGATGGGCAATGATTCCGATAACGATTACACCTTCGTTGCCGGCGATGATCACTATCCCGATCTGTTTATCGGGCGGTTTTCAGCTGAAACCGAGGAACATGTCAGCACTATGGTAAACAGGACCCTTACCTATGAAATGGATCCTGTTCCCGATACAGCATGGTACACCAGGGCCATAGGTATCGCCTCTCAGGAGGGACCCGGGGATGATGGTGAACTTGATTTTGAACACCTGCGTAACATCAGTGAGAACAAGCTGATCCCATTCACTTACACTTACGCCTTTGAATTCTTTGAAGGATCGCAGGGAGGTAATGACGGGGAGGGGTATCCCAGTGACCAGCTGGGGAACTTCCGGATTCAGCAACTGGGATATCGATGAGCTCAGCAATGCCGGTAAATGGCCATTTATCATTTCTGTGGCCTGTGTAAATGGAAACTTTGTCGGTGCCACCTGTTTTGCAGAAGCATGGACCAGGGCAGAAAAGGAAGGAGAACCTACAGGAGCTGTCGCGACCCTGATGTCAACCATCAACCAGAGCTGGAATCCTCCCATGAGGGGACAGGATGAGATGAACAGCATCCTTTCCGAAGCGTATGAAGAAAATATTAAAAGGACCTTTGGCGGGATAACCATGAACGGTTGCATGAATATGAATGACGTGTATGGCCAGGGCGGATTTACGGAAACGGATTGCTGGACAATATTCGGCGATCCGTCTGTGGTGGTTCGTACAGCTATACCCGCTGCTATGGAAGTAAGCCATACCCCTGCGATTACCCTGGGAGAAACAAGTTTTACTGTTGCGTGCAACGCTGAGGGAGCACTGGCTACCCTGTCGCTGGATGGCGAAATCCTGGGATCGGCAGTGGTTTCATCTGGTTCCGCTACCATTGAATTTGACCCTGTTTCCGTCACAGGGATAGCTGATATCGTCATTACAGCCTTTAACTACAGGCCTTATATATCTACAGTGGAGCTGATACCTGCTGACGGTCCCTATCTGATTGTAAGTTCTGTAACTGTTTCTGATGAGGCAGCCAATGGGAATGGGCTGCTGGATTATGCGGAGAGCGGCATATTCCTCACCATCGGGCTGACCAATATCGGTACGGAAACCGCTAATGGAGTAGAAGCTTCCCTGGCCGGAGATTTGGTTTATATCGAGATGGATGGGTCGGTGGCCGATTATGGTGATATACTGCCCGAAGATACCGTTTACATTACCGATGCTTTTGTCCTTTCTGTTGCCGATTCCGTACCTGATATGTTCGAACTTCTTTTTTCATTTTCCGTCTCCGATACAGATGAAAATCAATGGGAGTCGACATTCCACCTGACAGCCCATTCGCCTGACCTGTTGGTTAGCGGTTACACAATACATGATCAGGATGGAAACGATAACCAGAAACTTGATCCCGGAGAAACTGCTGAAATCTCCATTGCCATGACAAATGCCGGATCTTCCGAAGCCTATGAAGTCGTGAGCCAGCTCAGCTCCATGAGTGATTATGTCAATATCTTTTCGGAGGAACAGTTTTCCGGCAACCTGGATGCCGGAGCTACGGCGACGGTTTCCTTTACCCTGGCTGCCGCAGCGGATACGCCGGAAGGTCATTTGGCGGACCTCTTACTGGAAATGGCTGCTGAACATAATATTTCCGGCTCAGGTGACCTTTCGTTGCTCATTGGAAAGAAACCATTGCTTGTGATCAATCTGACCAACGAAGGTCGAACATCTGACTCCCTGGCCTTATGCCTTGACATGCTCCAGGTTAATGCGGATTTTACT
>JARRQC010000049.1:0-11506 GCA_037382165.1 bacterium
GCTGTATGACGGGCTGGCTCTTTTCCTCCGTCTTATAGAAGGCTTTCAGGGAGAGATAAAGGTAATTGTCGTGTTCTTCGAATGTAGGACGGTGCTGGGTATTCAGCACATCCTCCAGTAGCAGTTGGTCTATTTTGAAGAATTCTCCCAACTGCTCAATAATATCCACATTATGAATGCTGTCCACATCTACCCATGTGGTAGAATTCTCATTACCGCAGACCTTGCATTCCGCTATACTCTTTACCGTTACTTCATCAAAATGATGTGCTGAAAAGTCCATGACCGATATTTTCGTAGCACCGGTCCTTGGTTCTCCTACATAAACGAGCGCACCCGGCGGAAGGCCGACTTTGCTGGCATATTTTTGTTTCTTAGGCATCTTCTATTTGTTTTTGTTCATCCAGATCCTTTTTATATACCGGTGTCCTGTATGGGAATGGCACCACTGTGCCTTCTCTGTTGAATCGTTCGAATACCGATTTAAGCAGGTCGCATTTTAGAACAAAGGCCTTGCGATTGACTGGTGTCCATATATATGCCTTCAGGTTGACAGAAAAATTCCCAAGTTCGATAAGCCGCACGAGTACCCCTGGTACATCCTCGCGCTTTTCTTCTGCACTTCTCCCGTCCATACAGAAGGGATGGGCTTCAGCTTCCTGCCGGATGATCGCAATGGCTTTATCGACCTCCGAATCGTAACTGATTCCAAAGACCACATGTATGCAGACCTTTTCATCGGTGATGTTGCTGTTTATGATGGTCTGCTCGCTGATCATACCAATGGGTATGACGATCCTGCGGTTTTCATAGTTCCGGATGATGGTATGTCTCAGGGTAACCTCTTCCGCCACACCTTTGACATTATCCAGAAATTCTATTGTATCATTGATCTTGAAAGGTTTAAATATTAAGATGAATATTCCACTGATAATATTGGAAAATGCTTTCTGAGAGGCGAACCCGATAGTGGCGGCAAAGATCCCTGCTCCTGCAAAAAGTGCCGTACCAGGCGATTTGAGATCGGGTGTTTTTAAAAAAATGAAGAAGATTACCATACTAAACAAAATAAATCCAACTGAAATCTTGAGAAAAGCATAATTGGTCGGATCTGTTTTCAGCATTAATGCATACTTCTTGATGAAAAGTCCGAGCACCCTGCGCAGTATCAGCACAATGACTGTTGCGATGGACAACGTGACCAACGCAAGCACGGCATAATACAGCTTTTCATTATCCATGGAAGGCAGAATAAATAAATACGGCCTGTTAAAGATAAATAATAATGTGATTTTTAAATGTCCCGATCTTTCCCATAAATTTACCTCTACAGTGTTCAGGAACCCTGGCTGGCTACCTGGTAGGTTATCATTTTGCTGATCATCTCGTTTTATGACCATGTACTGAAAGAGCCACGGTCCCCCGCAGTGGTCATTTTTTCGGGGCAGTAGTCGGACTGATGATGGGATTTGTGGGGCTGTTCACCGTGGCCAATAACCTTACCATTGGTGATGAGTTGTTCAGGCTGTGGTTAAAGCCAGTGGAATCACTGCAATCAAAGGATATTCTGTAAATATAATAATCCCAGTAAAATAGCCCTCCAACATACTGAAATCTACCCCTGAAAGAGTGGTTTACAAAAAATAAATTTTGACAGGGTACATTAATTTATCAAATTTGCTGAAATGTTATCCTCTAAAAACTGAATTGCATGAAACAACTTGTCGTATTCCTGAAAAGGAAAAGCATCCTTTTCGTGCTGCTGGCCTTCGCTTCTTCTTGTGGTGAAAAGCAGCAAGCACCTGAACCGCCGGAAATTCCCGTAGTGAAAGTAATCCAGCAGCAAGTTCCGGTTACTGTAGACTTCGTCGGGCAGATCTATGGAGAGTTGGATATACCTATCCGGGCACGCGTGAAGGGATTCCTTGAAGGTATCGATTTCCAGGAAGGGAGCCGGGTTGATAAAGGCCAGTTGCTTTACACGATAGACCAACAGGAATACCAAACCCAGGTTGCTCGGCAGATGAGCCAGGTTGCAGAAGCACAAACAGCTTTCGCCAAAGCGGAAAGTGATCTCAACAGGATAAAACCGCTGGCAGAGATCAACGCGGTAAGTAAAAGTGACCTGGACGCGGCTCAGGCAAACTATGATGCGGCACTGGCCTATGTGGATGCCGCAAAAGCCAACCTCGAGCTTTCAAGGATACAATTAAGCTATTGTTTTGTGAAGTCCCCGATAGATGGCATCATTGGAAAGACCAACGCCAAAGTGGGTGAATTTGTAGGACAATCCCCCAATCCTGTTATCCTGAATACTGTTTCCACGATAGAAAAAGTCAGGGTTGAATTCTTCCTTACAGAAAATGATTACCTGAAACTCGCCAGGGAAATTGTTGAAAGACGACAGAAGAATGACAGCACAAAAGCCGGGAATAAAGCAAAAATTGATCTGATACTGTCTGACGGCACCGTCCACCCTTATGAGGGAACTCTAGATTTTATCAATCGGCAGGTGGATGAAGAAACGGGGTCATTGCTGGTTCAGGCTTCCTTTGACAATCCCGATCAAATCCTTCGTCCCGGTCAGTTCGCAAGGGTAAGGATAGAGGTCAGTGAGAATGACGCACTGTTGGTTCCCCAGCGTTGTCTTAGTGAAATGCAAGGGCAGTTTAGTCTCACTGCTGTGAACGACAGTAATGAAGTGGTGATCAAGCCTGTGAAAACAGGGGGTGTATACAAGGATTTCAGGATCATTAAAAGTGGGGTGGAGCCAGGAGACAGGATCGTTCTCGAAGGTCTCCAAAAGATCAGACCCGGCATGAAGATCAATCCAATAATAACTGACTTTGAATCGACCTATTCTGACGAACTGAACAAGTAAGATCATGGACAAAGGAAATTTTTTCGTCAGAAGACCGGTAGTAGCTATGGTCATCGCTATCATTACCGTAATTATCGGGGGAGTTTTTATCCTCGGCCTGCCCACTGAGCAATATCCTGACATTACACCGCCCATGGTTAGGGTCAGCACCACCTATACTGGTGCCAGCGCGATCAACGTAGAGCAATCTGTCGCCACGCCCATCGAGCAGCAGGTCAATGGTGTGGAAAACAGCATTTACATGAAGTCTATCAATGCCAACGATGGAACGATGAGCCTCCAGGTCTCCTTCGAAATTGGCAGCGACCCGGACATGAACACTGTTTTTACCCAGAACAGGGTTTCTTCTGCCAACCCTAAACTTCCGGAGCAGGTAAAGCAGTTTGGTGTAAAGACGGAGAAGGCATTTTCCTTCCCGATGATGCTGATCGCCATCACCTCTCCCGATGGAAAATATGATCAGCAGTTCCTCGGTAATTATGCTTTTATCAATATCAAGGATATACTGGCCCGTGAAAGTGGTGTCGGTAAAGCAGATGTGATGGGCGCCAGTGAATACTCCATGAGATTCTGGATCAAGCCGGACCGGATCGCCAAACTAGCCATTACAGTTCCGGAAATTATCCAGGCGATCAGGGAGCAGAATGTTATTGTACCCGGCGGTAAGTTTGGTGGCGAGCCTGCGCCAAAGGGCACGGAATTCACCTATACGGTAAGGTTGCCTGACCGTTTGCAAACAGAAGAAGAATTCGGTAACATCATCATCCGGAATAATCCCGACGGTTCCCAGGTCCGCTTAAAAGATGTGGCCAGGGTAGAACTGGGTATCGAAACTTACAACTCTTATACCCGTTTGAACCAGGAAACTTGCGCGCTGATAGCCATCTACCAGCAGCCCGGATCCAATGCGGTAGAAGTTGCTACGAATATCAGGGAGCGGATGAATGAACTCTCAGACTCTTTTCCGGAGGGTATTGATTATGAGGTCTCACTGGATACCACCACCGCCATTACGGCAGGGATCAAGGAGATCTTTGTAACCCTCATTGTAGCCCTGGTCCTCGTTATCCTGGTGGTATTTGTCTTTATCCAGGACTGGCGCGCTACCCTTATTCCCACTTTTGCTATTCCTGTTTCCCTCGTGGGAGCATTTATCCTATTCCCCTTGCTGGGTTTCACCATCAATACGCTCTCGCTTCTCGGATTGGTGCTTGCGATCGGTATCGTGGTGGATGATGCGATCGTTGTGGTGGAGGCCGTACAGGTAAATATTGAAAAAGGGATGAATCCCAGGGAAGCTACCAATGCGGCCATGAAAGAAGTTACCGCCCCGGTCATCGCGACCACCCTGGTTCTTATTGCGGTCTTTGTCCCTGTCGCTGCCATGGGGGGCATCACAGGGAGGCTATATCAGCAATTTGCCATTACCATTGCAGTTTCTGTGGCCTTTTCCTCGATGAATGCCTTATCACTAAGCCCTGCCCTTTGTTCCCTTTTGCTGAGACCATCCAAGCCGATGAAAGGACCTTTGGGCGCTTTCTTCCGCGGGTTCAATAAAGTTTTTGACAGGACCTCAAGCGCCTATATGGACACCACCAAAGTTTTTACCGGTAAGATCAAACGCGGAGCTATCTATATCCTGTTATTTATCATCGCCATTGTCATCCTTGGCGGCAATGTACCCGGCGGCTTCATTCCTGAAGAGGACCAGGGATATCTGTTCGCAAATATCCAGCTACCTGATGCCTCGTCCTTGCAGCGATCCGATGAGATAGCCAAACAGGTTGAAAATATTCTTGCCGATTTTGAGGAAATTGAATACGCTACGAATGTTACGGGTTACAGCCTCATTTCAGGCGCTTTTTCCTCCAATGCAGTCTTTATCTTTATTTCATTGAAAGAATGGGGTGAACGAGATATAACCGCCCTCGATCTTTCCAGGAAGATCAATGCAAGGCTGCAGAAAGAAATCCTGGGAGCAAGCGCTTTTGCCTTTGGCCCGCCGGCGATTCCAGGTCTGGGAAACGGCTCGGGATTTACCATCCTCTTACAGGATAAAAGGGGAAATACGCCTGAATACCTGGCGGAGCAGTCTGCGAATTTCATAAGGGCAGCCAGCCAGCGTAAGGAAATCGGGACTGTATTTACCACCTACAGTGCAAATGTTCCCCAGCGTTATATAGATATAGATAAGGATAAAGCGCTGAAAGCCGGCATTTCACTCAACGATCTCTACAGCACCATCGGGGCGTTCCTGGGAGGGGCATATGTCAATGACTTCAATCGGTTTGGCCGGCTCTATAAAACGTATGTGCAGGCAGAGCCGGAATACAGGGTGAAAGCTTCCAATCTGGGTTTGTTTTTTGTGAAAAACAATAAAGGGAACAGCATTCCCCTTTCCACTTTCGTGCGAACTGAAAATATTTCAGGGCCTGAATTCACCTATCGATTCAATCTTTACCGTGCAGCAGAATTGACGGGATCCCCCGCTCCCGGATACAGCTCCGCCCAGGCGCTCAATGCGCTTGAAGAAGTTGCCAGGGAAGTCCTGCCACCCGATATGGGCTATGAATGGGCCAATATGTCGTACCAGGAAAAGAAAGCCAGCGGTTCAGGAAATATTGTATTTGTTTTTGCGCTCATCTTTGTATTTCTGATCCTAGCCGCCCAGTATGAAAGCTGGTCATTGCCCATGAGCATCCTGTTGGGAACCCCATTTGCTGTATTCGGGGCCATGCTGTTTCTTTATCTGGCCAGGTTCCTGAGTGAAAGCTATGTAAATAATGTTTTTGCCCAGATATCCCTGGTGATGCTTATCGCTATGGCTGCAAAAAATGCCATTCTGATCATTGAGTTTGCCAACTTGAGGTTCAGTGAGGGTATGACATTGTTTGATGCCTCAATTGAAGCAGCGCGTGAGCGTTTCAGACCGATATTGATGACTGCTTTCTCATTTATCCTGGGCGTCCTTCCACTGATTGTCGCTTCAGGAGCCGGTGCAGAAGCACGTAAAGTAATGGGGGTGGCACTGCTGGGCGGTATGCTGATCGCGACCCTGCTTGGTGTCTTCTTCTACCCAATGCTGTATCTGATGATTGGAAAGATAGCGGGGTATGAGAAGAAAAGGGATAATGCAAAAACGCTGACAGTGGATAATTCAAACACTAAAAATGATTAATCCATGAAAAAGATATTTTCCATATTCGTCCTTGGTATAATCATTTACCTTTCCGGCTGCAAACTAGGTCCCAATTTTGAAAGGCCGCCATATGCCGGTCCGGAATCCTTCCGGTTTGATTCTGTCAGCACAGATACGATTGTCAACCTGCGCTGGTGGGATATGTTCAATGACGATGTCCTGGATACGATGATCAGCATTGCACTGGAAAATAACAGAGATGTGCTGGTTGCAGCAGCCCGCGTCGAAGCTGCCCGTGCGAACCTCGGTTATACCAAAGCAGACCAGTGGCCCAGGTTTGGATACCAGGTTGGCGTCAACAGTGGCAATGTTTTTGCCGGCGTATTTAGCCAGGAAAGCGTAACTACCAACTGGTTTGCTTTTCCGGAGATGAGCTGGGAAATTGGTTTCTGGGGCAAATACAGAAGATTGAATGAATCGGCAAGGGCAAGCCTCCTTGCTTCCGATTACGGGCTGAGAACTGTTCAGATAAGTCTTATCAGTGCGGTAGCTTCCAGCTACTTCACCATGCTCGATAATATGACTAAACTGGAGATATCAAAAAATACCTTCAAAGCACGTGACAGTTCTACCAGGATCATCCAGGCAAGATATGATTATGGTGTGGTCGCGGAAATTGACCTGAACCAGTCTCAAATCCAACGTGCGATCTCTGCAGCAGCTATTCCTGTTTATACACGAGCCATCGCACTTAATCAAAGCACGCTTAGTATATTACTTGGCCGTTATCCTGACTCGATTGCTGTGGGTACAGATTTCTTTAACCAGACCGAACCTCCTAAAATACCAGAAGGACTTCCTTCCCAGCTACTTACGCGCCGGCCTGACGTGATGCAGGCAGAGGCTGAATATGCAGCACAAAATGCCAGGATCGGGGCTGCACAGGCCATGCGCTGGCCCTCGCTGAACCTTACAGGTGTCCTCGGTATTGCTACTTCAGACCTTTCTGCATTGACAACAGCAGGTCTTTCGTGGACGGCAACCGGAATGTTCCTCGGTCCTCTTTTTAATTTTGGCAAGAACAAAAGACGGGTGGAGATTGAACGTGCCAATACGGAAGCTGCACTCAGAAGCTATGAGAATACAGCACTCCGCGCTTTTAAGGAGGTTGAAGATGCACTGATAAGTATACAAACCCTCCGTATGGAACTGAAGGCACAGGAGGAACGCTCCAGGGCAGCAACAAATGCAGAATACCTGTCAAATGAACGATATGACAAGGGCCAGACGAGTTACCTCGAAGTATTGGAATCGCAAAGGCAGTCGTTTGATGCGCAATTGAGCTATTCAGAAACCTGGAGAAACCTGTTAAACGCACACGTCGCCCTTTACAAGGCCCTGGGTGGTGGCTGGTTGTCACCTGAAGAAGAGCAGGCATACATGGAATCACAGCAGCAAGCCGCAGATACGACAAATCAAACGCCATAGAAACTCCTCAAAACTGAGGGGCTTATTCGATGCTCTGATAGGGCTTTTAAAGCCTGCTTATGCGATTAAAATGCCCCGTTTGAAAACCGACGGCAGCTCTGTTCTTATTATTTTACC
The DNA here is from genome assembly GCA_037382165.1 of bacterium. Taxonomy (GTDB): domain Bacteria; phylum Bacteroidota; class Bacteroidia; order Bacteroidales; family F082; genus JAADID01. Next base: position 7,626 of record JARRQC010000049.1, read on the forward strand.
TTCTCCCCTGCTGGGAATAAACAAGAGGAGGGTTTTGATTGTTATTAGAATATAAAGACCAGAGTCATGAAAAAACTAGCACTAATACTTACAATTTTGCTTGCCGTTAAAGTGGCAGGTATTCCGAAAATTTCCCAGGGTCAAACCTTTACACATCCGCATATTGTTTTTAAAGATATGTCAGGACAGACATTATCCGCAGATAAAGTGATTCCGACGGATAAAAGTATTATACTGGTATTCTGGAATTCCAATAACCCAAAGCACCTGGATTACCTGGACAGGCTCAATGACGAGTTTCTTGTCTCAGGCGCAAATGGTGACACAAAGATCGTCGCGGTGAGTACCGATAAGCATCACAGCCCCCAGAAACTCCGTGCAATAACAGCTGCCAAGGGATGGGATTTCGAGGTATACGTTGATATCAATCAGTCCTTCAGCAGAATGTATGCCGTTTGTGACGAACAATTGCAATCTTTTGTATTTCATTCCGGCAGGAAAAGTGCCATTGATATTGAAAAACCGGAATTGCTGCATCAGGACTTTCTGGCAATGGATCAGTATACGGTACCACTGCTTTAACCACGTAACATGCAACCCGCCTGCCAACTGCATATTGATGAGTAAGCACTCATGATGAGCAGGTATTAAGCAGAAGGGTCAAATAATCAGCTTCTGCATAAAATCCCTTGCACTCATTGATTCGCAGTTGAAAATTGTCTGTTTGACATCCGTCATTTTTTCCCTGTTCAGTATATTACTAGCCAGGGCCTGGAATTTATTATCCAGATCTTCCATTGTCATGGGTTCACGGGGGTCTCCTTTCGGATATTCCCTGTACTCCGAGTATAACTGACCGTCTTTTGTTTTGACGACAACCTTTGAAGGTTGTTTTTCTGGAAACATTTTTTCAAACTCTTCGGAGGCCTCTCCTTTGATCAGGTCTATCACCTCCCAGATCTTCGGATCTTTGATTTTTTCGTCGGAAAATGACTGGGTGGTGACTTTCCTGTCGACAATGGCTGCTGCCACGCAATACGGCAATGAATGGTCTGCCGTTTCCCGTGAATCAGGCCTGTATTTATGCGGATCAAAAAGTATATCACAGGCGCGTGCAATGGTTGTCACCGTAACTTCCTCAATATCATCGTAAGCGATGTCATTGTCCTTTACGGCATTGATAACGGCCGTCAGGTGAACGTGTGACAAGGCTTCACAGGGAAATGCCTTCATGCTGCATTCCATGATCTTCCAGCTTTCACCCAGGCCACCCAGCAGTGCATCCAGGTCCCACTTCCACTCTCCGAGGGTCTCCCTTCCCTGCATGGTAGCGGGAGAAACTTCCTTTTTCTTTACATCCCATCCGTAAAAGCAATCCATAAAGCCTTCTTTACCCTCAAAGACCTCTTCGGTACCGGAATATCCCTTTTCAGCCATCAGGGCAGCGAATACACCACTCTGTACAGCCATCGGGTCGACGGTGTTTTTCATCATGGTGAGTTTTCCAGCTGTAGGACATCCGATCGTATGGTTGTGTGAGCCGCTGATACCAATGGCATGTACCATCTGATCAACAGATAGACCGAGGATCTTGCCGGCGACGATGGGAGAAACGAATTGTGTCAGGGTAGCATGGTGCCATTTGCGTTCGCGAATTCCCGGGACGGCAAACAGGCAAAGCCGTTGTTCGAACTCATAGGCAAGGACGATCGCCACAATGACCTCCTCCATGGATGCCCCTACCCTTTCAGCCATCGAAAGGGCGGCAGGGATGATATCCGAAGGATGGGATGGATCTTCCTTCCAATAGATATCATTAAAGTCAAGGGAGCGTATCATCAGCGAATTGACCAGTGCGGAATTGACGGCAGGGATCCTGTCTCCGAACCCGATGACCGTGGATTCCTCCTTGCCTCCCATTTCCCTGTAAATGTCCCTGATAATATTTACATCTTTCGTGTGATAGGCGCCATAAGCACACCCGATGGAGTCATAAAGGTATCTTTTCACTTCATATACAACCTCTTCGGGAAGGTCTGAGAATTTAAGGTTGACCGCAAATTCGGCAATTTGTCGTGCAATGGATTTATTCATATCGATTAAGGTTTAATAATTCATATTCTTTTTCACCCATTTTTCCAATCCACCGGCGATGATCAGCTCCTGTGCGGGTTTTCCCACCGGGTCGAATGAGTAGCTATTTCCCCTGTAAACAGCTGTGGAATCTGCAAAAAGAAGGGTAATCTCATCACCGGTATCCACGGTCAGCCTGTCTTTACCATACTGGCTTTGCAATGTATCGATCAAGAGGGGGATCTCAAGGACCAGGTATCCGTTATTCAGTGCATTTCTTTTATACGTTTCAGAGAAGGAACCCGCAATGACCAACCGGATACCTTTGTGCATTAGCGCAGTGGCCGCCTGCTCGCGGGAGCTGCCTGTACCAAAATTAAATCCTCCGGCCAGAATGTCTCCCTTTCCGGCAATATTCCTGAATTCAGGATCGTAATTCTCCATCACAACACCGGCTTGCTGTTCCGGCGTAAAATCATCAATATAGGTATATTTTCCGGGGTAGATCCCATCGGTATTCAGGTTGTCCTGGTGGCAGAAGATCAATTTTCCAATGAGGGTGGAAGGAAAACCTTCAAGGATGGGGACGGCTTTTGGTTTGGCAACAACTGGTTTATTGACGGAAAGGGTGCCAACCGTCTGTACTCCTTCCCGGTGATGCCAGGTAGGCTTTGGCATCGGGATGTCCCATACGCCCTTTGTAGTTGCGATTGGTAGCGGAAATTCCGACCTCCCCGGGTTCCAGGGTGCCGGTACCCAGTCCGATACAGGGACCGCATCCCGGCGGAAGTGGTTTGGCACCAGCATCCAGCAATGCCTGCCAGTCTCCTTTGGATTCACTGGCCTCTTGTACCAGGTTCGATGCAGCGGCAATATAAAAATCAACATGGTCAGCGATCTTTTTGCCTCTAACGATCTCCGCAGCCTGACGGATATCATCCTCCCGGCTGTTGACACAGGAAACCAGGTAAGCCTTTTGTATTTTTATCTTTTCCTTTTTCAGATCACTTACTGCAGCCATTTTCTTGACCGAATCGGGACCGGATACCGAAGGCACAATGGTATCCAAATCCACGACAATAGTTTTGGCATAATAGGCTTCGGGGTCAGCTTTTGGAACAGTATTTACCAGGGTGGCAAGCCTGTCCCTGTTCAGCCTTTCGTTTTCACCGCGCGTTTCGATTTGCTTACGCAACCAGGCAAAGGTAACTTCATCGATATCAAAGACGCCGGCCAGTGCGCCCCATTCGGTGGTCATATTCGCGATGGTCAGTCTGTCATCCAGACTCAGGTTCTTTACTCCCGGTCCTGTGAATTCAATAACATGGTTCAACACCTCATCCTGGTTGAAATGGCCACAAAGGTTGATGATGACATCCTTTCCGAACACACCGGGTTTCAGCTTGCCGTGAAGCTCGACTTTGGCTATCGGGGGAACTTTCCACCAGGTTCTTCCGGTCGCCCATAGTGCTGCTGCATCCGTACGAACGATCGGTGTTCCCAGGCATCCCAATCCGCCATACATATTGGAATGACTATCGGAAGCAACGGCCATGGTTCCCGGCCAGGCAAACCCTTCTTCACACATCACCTGGTGGCCGATACCCCTGCCGGCGGGAAAGAAATGGGCGCCCGTTTCCCTGGCAAATTGCTCAATACCGGCGTACTTCTTCAGGTTCTTCTCACTCATATCCTGCACATTATGATCCAGGGTGATGACCACCTGATCCGGATTGTGGAGTCTTTTTGCCCCTATACTTCTGAATTTTGGGATAACAGCCCCGGTATTGTCATGGGTCATGACATGC
>JARRQC010000050.1:0-18035 GCA_037382165.1 bacterium
ATGGCACATGATGCATTCCTCATTGGTCTGGGAGGTCAGCACAGAGGAAATCATGACAAAAAACAGAAGGGGAAGCCCTTTACGTATCAGTTGTATTCTCATTTGTTGATTCATGGTTACTGTAATTACCCTTCAAAACTGCTCATTTCACTACCCTTACTACTGAATTCAGGCAGCACTTTCATGCCATCCGTTGATCATGCTTTTGAAACTGCTCGATACTTTGGCACCCATCGTACAGAAATAGATATGGATCAGCATGAATACAGACAATATGAATCCGGAAATGATATGGACCAGGTCAACGATATGGATCCCGCTTTTATTGAATATCTGAGTGGGTATATGTTCCGGAAAGAACAAGGCAAGTCCCGAAAGCAGCAACAAGGGCATGAAGATATACATCACCACCGTGTAGCTGAAAAGTTGCATGGGGTTAAATTTTCTCTCTTTTGAGAATGGTAATGGCGGATCCTGTTTCTTGAAGATTCCAATAGTATAGTATACGAACTGTTTTTTCAACCGGCCAAATAGCCCTTTCAATTTTACTTTATAGAATTTTCCATTACGGGTTGCCATATTTCCAACGATAAAGACAAAATAAGCAGCGACGAGAATGATACCGGCTACATTATGTATGGAAACTGAAAGCTCAAATGGAATGAGGATTGTGCCCGGTCCTGCGAAATGCACACAGAGGCCGGTGCATATCAACAATAAGAATAAAAGTAGATTTGTCAGGTGCCAAAGTCTGACCCAAATGGGATATAAGTATAATCTTTCTGACATCTTATCTGAATTTATAACGCAAGAACGCGTGGATGATAATACCGAGAATGACAAAACCTACGATCAGTATGCTGGCAATATCCAGGTATAAATTCCTGTTTGCTCCAATAATATAGGTGTTGTTCAAAACCGAGGCATTGAAGAAACCGAACTTGCTTCTGGCTTCCGTAGCCTGGAATTTATACAGTGTCGCCATCAGACGGGAATTCGAAGAGTGGCATTCCACGCAGAGTTTGACTGCTTTTTCTTTGGGCTGTACCAGGTGGGCTACGAGCGTACTGTCGCTTATTTTTGTATGGCACTCGATACATCTCACACTTGAAAAATGCAGTAGCTGGTTAGGAAGCCAGTCATGTTTTTGCAATACATTCGGTTTGGCCATGTCCGTGATAAGCTGATATTTGTCCACATTGGCATGGCAGCTCAGGCAAATATTATTGTCGTACACAATGACATCTTTGATATTCTCTTCAGTCCGTGCGCTGATCTTATAGTTGTGCGGGTTATGGCACATATAGCAGGTAAATTCCTCGCTATGCTTTGTTGAATGAACACTTTGCTGGAATTCTTCCTCGATGGCCTCGAAATTAAATTTGGCATAATCCTCATCGCCTCCATGACAATCAATGCAATTGGGCATCGGTTCCATCCGGAGAGAGGCATCGTGAGGGAAAGTCCTGTAATCATAGGAATGACAATCGATACATTCAAATGTCTTGTGATTCTGATCATAATAAAGCACAGAATCAATGATGAAATAGGGATTCATCCTTTTGGTCACATGCCGCTCCAGGATATCATTGTAATAGGTGTAGGTTTTGCTGCCATGGCATGCAAAACACTTACTGTTTTGGGGTGAATGTTCTATTTCCTGTGCAGAAAGGTTAAGACCGGATATTAATATGCAGATAATCAGAAGCTTAAGTATGCTTGGATTTTTCATCACGTAATCTGTTTACGAGATCATTTTTAATTCAAATCATACTATAAAATTATTGAAAAAACAGGATAGAATTACTTAGAATCATTTAATATAAAGCCTGATGACACTCATAACAGGACATTTCCTGCCAGTCAGTCATCTCGAACGGGTGATTGAATACCAACGCACTGTCACCCGTGGCAAATTCCATGTCTCCCACCGGACCCTGTGCCTTAATGGAGTGACAAAGTGTACAGTCTTTGGAAATAATGTGTCCATCAGCACTTTCGAAAGAATCGTTATGGCAGCGGTAGCAACCGTTTGATTCAACATGTCCCAGGTAGTTGGGATAGGCATTCCACTGGGCTTTCATGTAGGGAAATACATTCTCGGTATATCCTTGCTGAATAGCGGCAATGGCTCTATCCAGCACCTCCTGGTTTGTATTGACCAGATCCTCATAATAACGTGTGTAGTAATCATTGATCTTAAAGGAAATATATTCCATGGCGCTGTCCTTCGTCGGGAATTCCCTTGCAAGTATTCCCATGGCCACACTTTTAATTTCTGGAATCTCTTTGGAAATCTCCCCTGCAGCAATGGAATGATCTACATACACAGAAGGTGACAGGTAATCATGTGATGGCCTGTTATGACAGTCGAGGCAGTCCATGGTCCTGGTTTCCATCAGGGCATAATCCGGATAATCTTCCTTCTGTTCATCCTGGTATATCCTCACTTCACCGGTGCTTAGGTTGGTATATTTTACTTCCACGATCGTATCCCTTTTCCAGTTGGAAGAATATTCGATCTGTACATCCGGGTTAATATGCCAATGGATACCTTCAGATTGTCCCTTAGCCTTATGATCGGCAGCAATTTTCATCAACAGCCGGATATTCCATTCCGTGTTCTCCTCATCCGAAAGAAAGTGTTTTTTGGTTACATATTTTGGATCATAAAATTTATCCGGCCAATGGCATTTTTCACATGTTTCCTGCGCCGGCCTGAGGTTATGAACCGGTGTTTCGATAGGTTGTGAATAGGCTTTGGCCAGCACGGAATAGACCTGGTATAAACCGGATAGTTTTGATTTGACGTACCAGCTGGCACCAGATCCCACATGACATTCCACACATTTTACACGGGCATGTGCAGAACCATGGTAAGTTACATATTCAGGTTCCATGACCGAGTGACACATCTCACCGCAGAATTCATTCGATTCGGTAAAATGGAAAACTTCATAACTACCAAGTGCGGTGAGCATTACAAAGACGGTTGATACGATCAGGAAGATCATCACCACGGTTCGCTGCGCCGGATCATTCAGGTTGACAATCGGGAATTTCACCTCCCTCTGCACTTTTCTGTCCCGATCTTTCTTTGCTTTCCTGATGGTTCCTATCGGTATCATGATCAGCCCTATGATCAGGAAGACCGGAAGGATAACATATGGTAGTCCAGCTGTAAAATGATTTTGGCAGTTTCATGATGATGTCTTTCGTATCTTATTTATAAGGGGAAGAACGGGTAACTTTTTGGTTACCCGTTCTAAACCTATGGAATTAAAATTCCCACAATCTTGTAATATTGAATCCAAACCTGAATTCTCCCTTGGTCCAGTCGCTGTTGTTATACATATAGATATCCTGCGGGAGGATACCATTTGATGTGGTTACAAAAATCTGGAATGCATGGGAAGCGGTAGCTACCTCATATCCAAATCCGAAATTGGATTTGAACGGATTCTGTGATTCGTAGTTTTCGCTCAGGCTATGGATATAAACCGGGGCAGAGAACATGATAATGAATGAGGATTGCGATGAGAATTTAAAGCGCGCATGTCCTCCCCATCCGAAGTCATGATCCCAGCCTTTATAACTGACCTCATCTGCAGGCATAGCATTGTAATGGGTGAAACTGGCATGTAATTCCAGTGTAAACCAGTCGGTAAACTTCCTGCCTACGATCAGCTGTGAAAAATAGGACAACCTGTTAAGGAACTGGTACTCTTCCTCTCCCTCGTAAACTGTCTTGTTTCGGCCGTCAATAGCCATATTGGCGTAAATACCTACATTCAATGGTATCTTCCCGGACCTGGATTGGCGCAGGAATGTCCACTTGACCCCAAAATCACTGTACATGTTTTTTCGGGTAATGCCGTAGCTGACAACCAGGTTATCCAGAATGGAATAATTCAGGGCCATACGTGTATTGGCTGAAGGGGCATAGATACCATAAAGGTCAGACAGACCGTTCTCCTTAATGAGACCGAACCTGTGCTGGATATGCATCTCAAGTACCTTTTGAGCGGGTGTCCAGGAAGTCTGGTCGTCAATAAGCACTGAGCTTCCCATAAATCCACTTACGGGCCTTTCTTTTACTTTTTTCTTTGGTGCTTCTTCATCCTGAGCCATGATCAACCCAAAACCGAAAAGCAGCGCAACGATGAGTGATAATTGTTTTTTCATCTTTTTTCGTTTTAGGGTTTATTAATTGTGTGCTGCCTGCGCTGATGAGTATTTCACGTAATGGTTGCCGTCAGGAAGCGGATAGTAATATATCTTGCTATCTTCAGGCGTGCCGGTATCAACCAGTCCTGCAGTGGTAATGCTGTTATAGGCATTTCCTGCTGACAGATCAGGGTTCTGACCGCCGGTATTATGACAGCCCGTGCACCCCTGGGTGCTCCATATCGGCTCGATTTCCTGTGAGAAACTGATGGTATCCTCCGGATCCGGTGGCGGGATCTCCGGTTCAACGATCCATTTGTACTGGCAGCTTGATACCAAAATGATCACTGTCAGTACCGCCAGGGTTTGAAATATTATTTTCTTCATGTCTTATAGAGTTAAAATGTCTTTGCAAGTTAAAAAATAGGCTTCATAAAAGAATGAAGCCCCTTTTTTAAGATTCAATTTGTGATTAGTCCAGTGCGTCTACTGTTTCGAATGAATTTTGCAGCAGGGCCCTCACATATTTGGGATTGTGAATGCCATGGCTGTGGTCTTCATAGGCATACATGTGGTTGAACAGAGCTGCAGTGAGTGCACCATTGATCTCGAGACCTGAATTGATGTTGTAATGAACTGCATCCGGATGACCGTCAACACTGTCAACTTCCTTGGTGTACACACCATAATCAGTGAGCAGGTCACCAAGTTTGGCATATAATGAATTGGGATTCAGAACCGGAGGATCGGCATCATGATCAACGGTTTCAAATACTGCCTTGTAATAGGTAGTATAAGTAGTTTCCGGATCACTGTGGCAACCGGCGCACATGTATTCAAGGTCGCCAGGAGCATCAATAGCCATGTTGTGGCCACCTGTTCCGTTAGCCGTTGAAAATCCCATATGGCAATTGGTACAAGCATTTTCAATATTGGTATGTGCATGTGTGCCATTGCCGTAGTCCATTGAACCGGCCAGTTCATAGGCGCCGAAACCTCCCAGTACATTTGACTGGCAGCTATAATGCGGGCCAAAGTGTGTCGAAATGCCTGAATACATGGCTGAAAGGTCATTCAAATCCACTACAGGATCACGTGGCCGCGATTGGTGACAATGTGCACATAGGTTGCCGTTGCCATAATCTACATCCACTGTCTTTCCGTAAGTAACATGCCACTCCGGTACATCCGGGAAGGTAAATGAAAGGTCTTCGGGCGTATAGGTTGTGTGGATGTTGTGACAGGTGTAACAATTAATGGTGGTTGGATCGTTAACCGGAACACCGGCATCCAGTTCGTTACCATTACTGAGTGCAAATCCCTGTCCTGAGTGGCAGGGTGAGCAACTTCCGTTGGAACTTCTTGAAAGGGCGCTTCCAGCATTGTGCATCGATCTTTCCCACTGGAAGGAAACCGTTACCAGTTGTGCGTCATTGTCATGACACTGGATACAGCCTGCCGTTCCATCCTGGCCGTCGACACCGTCGACTCCGTCTTGACCATCAGCTCCGTCTTGACCAGCAGGGCCAGCAGGACCTTCTTTGGTACAGGAAGCGAGGATCAGCATAAAGGCCACGAATAGGGTGGCGAAGAGATAAAAAATATTAAATTTTTTCATGGGTTTATGGTTTATATTGTTATTGATTTTTCCCACTACAACTTTAGGAAGAAATTCTATGTCCTGACAATTATCTGTGATGATATTCGTCTATTTAGAATTGAGAAAAATTACTATTCTTATTGATTAATGTCAATATATTTGTGATATTTGTCAATAAATGGCAGGATCAATTGTGATTATGCCGATGTGTAATTATCATAGGTAATTATGGTATTATGACTCAATTTAAGAAAAATGCGAATTGTGCCAACTGCGGGTTGAAAATGAATCTTTTCTGTTACATGACAGAAGAGCAGATCAGCAAGGTGAATGATGAAAGACAGGAAGTGTCATTCAAAGAAGGGGAAACCATCTTCAAGAGTGGCGGACCATTGACCCATATGATATGCCTTACTTCGGGGAAAGCCAAAATATATCTTGAAGATCAGAACAACAAGAAAATCCTGTTAAGTATTGTAAAACCGGTTCAAATGATCTCCGGACCCGGTTTCCTGGTCGATGACAGGCATTACTTTACGGTGACAGCCATGGAGGATACCGTCGCCTGTTTTATTAAATCGGAAGATTATAAAGAGGTGATGAAAGCCAATCCGGAGTTTTCCATGGAGCTGGTGAAATACCTGAATAAAAAGATCATCAATTATTTCAGTAAGATAAACAGCCTGACGCATAAGCACATGCATGGCAAGCTGGCCGATACTTTCCTTTACTTGTCCAACGAAATATATAACAGCGATACTTTTGAAACCACCTTAAGCCGTCAGGATCTCGCGGATATGTCAGCCATGACAAAGGAAAGCACGATCAGGATCATGAAAGAGTTTCGTGAAGAGGGTATTCTTTCCTACAATACGACCCATTTTGAGATATTGAAGAAAAGCCAGCTGGAAAAAATCAGCAGGACGGGTTAAGCGTTTTATATATTGTTCTGTATTATGTTCGCCACTATTATCAACGACGAACACACTAGAATTCCTCGGCATGGATCTGGCCAAATACGCGCCGGCTGTGTTCGGTAAAACCTTCTTTGGCGAGTACAGTTTTCATACCTTCTACCATCCGTGGATTCCCGCAAAGGAAGATATGCGTGTTTTCCGGTGTGGGTTTAAATCCCCAGATCTTCTCTGTGAGGCCGGAGACCCAAATGTCCTGCACGAATCGTGTGTCACCGTCCCAACCGCTGGGTTCCTTATCTGGATCGGTGATGGTGGGATAATAATCAAAACCGTCAAACATATTGGCCAATAGCCTCAATTCTGAAGAATAGCCCAGGTCCCAGCTATTGGCGGCTCCCTGCATGATCAGGATCTTCCCTTTTCGCTTCAGCGCATTGCTGCGAAGCATACTCATATAGGGAGCAATACCCGTTCCCGTCGCCACCATAATGACATTGCTGTCCGGATCAATCTGATCAAGTGTGAACATCCCGACCGCTTTCTTTCCCATCCAAATTCTGTCGCCGATCTTTAATTCCCATATCCGGGGTGTCAATTGACCGGAATGAACAAGGGTGATATAAAACTCCACTGCCTGGTCCGTTGACGAGGAAGCGATAGAATAGGCCCGCTTGATGAGCTTGTCAGGAGCGGGTGTGGTATGTTCCTTTGTCGCTTCAGCTGTCCGTGGGGCATCCGGGAGTAATCCGAGTCCTACAAACTGTCCGGCTTCAAAGGGTGGAAACTGCCATCCATCAGGTTTTAACTTGATGATTTTCATGATCGGTGATACCTGAACGGTCTGGGTAATCACACAATTAAGATCCATCTTGGGTAAGGTGTTGATTCTTGTGAGGCAAAATTAATAATTAAGCATTGTAAACCATGATCTCTTTCATTCCAAAAGAAATATAGAATCGATTTACTTAAGCAAATCAGGACAAGCAAAAACCTCGACTTTATCGCTACCAGATTATCCCAGATAGATTCCTTCACTACTAAATCTGAACTTAATACATCTCGACAGGATAGGCATTGGATTATATTTTGATCTTTGTCAACAGAACCAGGAAAACCAAATCCGATCCTATGAAAGACCATACAGAAAGACGTAGCTCTCTGTCGGCATTTATCAGCCTTACCTTCCTCTTTTTTATGTGGGGATTTATGACCGTGCTGAATGATATCCTGATACCCTTTATGAGGGGTGCTTTCGAACTGAACCATACCCGGGCCATGTTGATACAATTTGCCTTTTTTGGCGCCTATTTCGTAGGTTCACTCCTCTATTTCATCGTTTCGGTCCTTTACGGTGATCCGATCAACCGTATCGGTTATAAGAATGGTATTCTCACCGGGTTGATCATTTCTGCCATCGGCAGCCTGCTTTTCTTTCCCGCGGCACAATACCATATGTATGGTTTCTTTTTGTCTGCTCTTTTCGTCATGGGATTGGGATTTACCCTTTTACAAATTGCAGCCAACCCTTATGTGGCGATACTCGGGCCGGAAGCTTCCGCATCTTCCCGGCTCAACCTGGCCCAGGGATTCAATTCGTTTGGAACCACCATTGGTCCTGTCATAGGTGGTTTTCTTATTTTCCAGTATTTCGGCGACAGCCCGGGTTCAGATGCGGTTAAAATCCCCTACCTCTTTTTTGCAATGGTCTTTCTGCTGATGGCAGGTATGATCAAAATGATCAAACTTCCGCAATTTACCCGCCCTGAGGAAGTCGAAACGGGATTTGGCGCCCTCCGATACCGCCAGCTGGTCTTCGGGATGTTTGCCATCTTCATGTATGTGGGAGGTGAGGTCAGCATCGGAAGCATGATGATCAATTATTTTGGTCTGGATGAGATCGGTGGATTAACGGAATTAGAAGCCAGTAAATATGTGGCCATCTACTGGGGTGGTCAGATGATAGGCCGGTTCCTGGGAGCTGTTTCATTAAGTAAAACCTCCCGGAAGACATTGAAATACACAGGTATGGTAGCTATCGCTTTGGCTGCCTTCCTTGCGGTGGGACTGACCAGTGATTTTGAGAAAGCCTCCATCTATGGTATATTCCTGTTGGTTAATCTTTTTGCGTTCTTCCTGGGGAATTCACTGCCGCATCGCACCTTGTTCATATTCGCGTTTATCAACATCCTGCTGTTGACCATTGCACTTACCAATTCCGGTGCAGTGGCTTTATGGTCCATCATTGCCATCGGCCTTTTCAATTCTATCATGTGGTCCAATATTTTTACGCTCGCCATTGCCGGTCTCGGAAAATATACCAGCCAGGGCTCTTCACTGCTGGTCATGATGATACTTGGTGGTGCGCTGTTGCCTGTATTACAGGGTGCCGTGGCGGATGGATTCGGTGTGCACCTTTCCTATATAGTACCCGTTTTTAGCTACATTTACATGGCCTTTTATGGCCTGAATGGCTACAAGCCGCATCGCCATCATCAGTTAGCTAAGGCAGAAAATCAGTAGCGATCAAAAAAATCCCATTTATGATCAACCGAAGGCATTTTCTTGAAAAAGCAGCAGCAGCGGGATTGCTGGGTTTTATCCCTAAAGTATTGAAAAGCGATGCCATATCTTCACTACCCTCCCCACTACAACCCTTGCCTGCTGTCATTTCTACCTGGAATCACGGACTGCCAGCCAATGAAAAGGCGATGGAAATATTAACCAGAGGAGGCAGTGTGCTGGATGCGGTGGAGCAGGGCGTAAGGGTTACGGAAGCGGATCCGGAAAACCTGAGTGTAGGATTAGGAGGATTGCCTGACCGGGATGGGAATGTTACCCTGGATGCCTGTATCATGGGACCTGATCACAGGGCCGGATCCGTTTGTTTTCTTCAGCATATTGTACACCCGGTTTCAGTTGCCAGGCAGGTCATGGAAAAGACACCACATGTCATACTGGCCGGTGAAGGTGCCCTTCGCTTTGCGCTGACACAGGGTTTTAAAGAGACGAACCTGCTGACACCCAAAGCGAAAGAAGCATGGGAAAAGTGGCTCAAGTCTTCTGATTATGATCCTGTTATTAATTGGGAAAATAAGCCCAACGAGTATCATGATACCATTGGATTGCTGGCCATCGACGGGAAGGGTCTACTGGCCGGTGCCTGCACTACAAGTGGCCTGGCTTTCAAAATGCATGGCAGGGTAGGGGATTCACCGGTGATTGGCGCCGGTTTGTTTGTTGATAATGAGATCGGTGCTGCTGCTGCGACAGGTATGGGGGAACTGGTGCTGAAAACCCTGGGATCCTTCCTTGTGGTTGAGTTGATGAGAAACGGAAGGAGTCCTCAACAGGCTTGCCGTGAGGCAGTCTTGCGCATCGTTCAGAAAGATCCTGAGAACAAAAAAAGGCAGGTGGGTTTCATTGCTTTGAACAAGAAAGGACAAACCGGTGCATTCAGCCTGCAACCCGGTTTCAATTATGCCCTTTACCGGGGTGAAACCAACCAATTGATTGACAGCCCCTCACATTATTAAACGGGATATATGGTATGAGAAAGAAAGTACTTGCCCTGATCGTTATTGTATTATTTAGCCCGACATTTGGCCAGGAAGTAGAAAATACCGAGAAGGAGGATGACTTCATCCAGTGGTTCAACGATGCCAGACTGGGGATATTCATCCATTGGGGTATTTATGCCGTGAATGGCATTGATGAAAGCTGGTCGTTCTTTAACGGATACATTTCCTACAACGACTATATGCGGCAACTGGACGGCTTTACGGCATCAAATTATGATCCCGAGGAGTGGGCCGCAAAAATAAGAGAAAGTGGAGCCCGGTATGCGGTCCTTACCGCAAAACATCACGATGGGGTAGCCTTGTGGCCTTCCGCTCAAAGTGATTTGAATGCGGTTGAAAGAACACCGGCGGCAAGGGATCTGATAGGACCGTATGTCAGGGCATTGCGCAAATACGGGATTAAAGTGGGTTTGTATTTTTCTCACCTTGATTGGTCCTTCCCGGATTATCCCAGGAAAACACGTGAAGAATACAGGTACCGGGAAGATCCGGGACGCTGGAGATCCTTCCTTGACTTTCGTTTCAGGCAGGTAAAGGAGCTGGTGATGAATTATAACCCTGATCTGCTCTGGTTTGACGGTGACTGGGAAGAAAAACCAGAGATGTGGGAGTCCCGGGCCCTTCGTGACAGCATAAAAAAGTGGAAACCGGAAATTATTATTAATGCAAGGATAAATGGCTTTGGGGACTATGCGACACCCGAACAGGGGCTTCCGGTCATGAAACCGGAAGCCAGCTACTGGGAATTGTGTATGACCATGAATGATTCCTGGGGCTATCAGCCCAACGATACCCATTATAAATCAACAGATGAGATCCTCAGGATCTTCGCGGATGTCATAGCAAAGGGCGGGAACCTGCTGTTGGACATCGGCCCCAGGGAAGATGGCACCATCCCGGATGAGCAGCAAAAGATACTCAGCGAACTGGGAAGATGGACAGAAAAACATGCACAGGCCATTTATGGAACAGGCAGCGGGCTGCCCCCGGGATATTTTTATGGCCCTTCGACCTTATCCGTGGACAGCACCATCCTTTATCTTTTCCTTCCCGTCAGCGGAAAAGGGCCCTATGAGCTGATGGGTGTCAAAAATGAAATACAACGTATCTGGATTGTCGGTGAAGGAACCAGGCTGGATCATCGCCTCTATGGAAAAGTCTACTGGTCGGATTACCCCGGGACCGTCTTTTTTGACCTCCCCGAATCTGCCGCCGATGAAAATATGACCGTCGTTGCCCTGTTGCTGGATGGCAAACTCGATCTCCTGCAGACAAATCAATAATGAACAACACGGAAATCAAGAAAAATCCCAATGATCAGACCACTCATTTTATTTTTATGCATGGCCTTTATGTTTAATTCCTGTTCAAATAAAAAATACCAGGACAAGGTGGATTATATCAATCCCTTTATCGGCACCGGTGGGCATGGACATACCTATCCGGGAGCTGCCGTCCCGTTTGGGATGGTGCAATTGAGCCCGGATACGCGTAAGGACAGCTGGGACGGTTGTTCTGGTTACCACCATTCCGACAGTATCATCTATGGATTCAGCCATACACACCTCAGTGGAACAGGTATCGGCGATTATGGTGATATCCGGGTTATGCCCATGACGGGCGAAGTTAAACTGGAACCGGGATATATAGACAGCCTTTCTGGTTATGGTTCCCTATTTTCCCATGAACGGGAAACGGCGGAGGCAGGATATTATGCCGTGCATCTGAAGGATGATAATATATATGCCGCACTCACGGCAACAGAACACGCCGGTTTTCATAAATACCTCTTCACCGGATCGGAGGATGCCCATATCTTACTTGACCTGAAGGAGAGTGTGACGACAGAGGAATTGTTAAAAACTGAGATCAATATTTTAAGCGATCGGCAGGTCAGTGGAATACGACGTACAAAAGGGTGGGCATCCGACCAGCATATTTACTTTTATGCTGAATTTTCCGAACCCTTCACCTCCTATCAACTGATTCATAAAGAAGGACAAAATGCTGCTGATCAACAAGATCAAATATTCCAGAAAGCAGTTTTCAGTTTCGGCCCCAATGCCGGTGAGGTTATCCTGCTCAAGGTAGGAATTTCTGCCGTGGATATCGAAGGGGCTAAGAACAACCTGCAGACAGAAATTCCAGGATGGGATTTCAAAGGGGTAAGAAAGGATGCACGCCAGAAGTGGGCGAAGCAGCTTCAAAAAATTGAAATCGGCGAAACCCCGACAATAAAAAAGAAATCTTCTACACAGCGCTGTACCATACGATGCTGGCTCCAAATATCTACAGTGATGTGGATGGTCGTTACCGCGGACATGATATGCGTATTCACATGGATACAGCCGTCAAAATGTATACCGTCTTTTCGCTTTGGGATACTTTTCGTGCACTTCACCCGCTGTTTAACCTGATTGAGCGGAACAGGACCGGGGATATGGTCCGGTCGATGCTTTCCATGTATCAGCACGACGGCCACTTACCGGTATGGGAACTGGCCGCCTGTGAAACCTGGTGTATGATCGGGTATCATTCGGTGCCGGTAATCGTAGATGCATTTAAGAAAGGCATCACAAATTTTGATGAAAGACTTGCCCTGGAAGCGATGAAAGCTACGGCAGAATCAAACCTTTTCGGGCTGAACTGGTATCGGGAAAAAGGGTATATCCCCGCCGACAAGGAAGGTGCTTCCGTATCCAAAACCCTCGAGTATGCTTACGATGACTGGTGCATAGCGGAAATGGCAAATATGCTGGGAGATGAAGATACTTACAGGACTTATTTGCAGCGCGCACAACATTACAAAAACCTTTATGATCCGGAAACCCGCTTTTTCAGGGGAAAAAGCAACGGATGTTTCGTGGAACCTTTTGACCCGAATGAGGTAAATTTCATGCTCACCGAAGCCAATACCTGGCAGTATAATTTCTTTGTGCCCCAGGATATCAATACACATATCCGGATGATGGGAGGTGACAGTGCTTATGAAGCAAAACTGGACCAATTGTTCACATCGAGTGCCGGTCTTTCGGGCCGGCATCAGAGTGACATTACCGGTCTGATAGGGGAGTATGCCCACGGCAACGAACCCAGCCACCACATGGCTTACCTCTACAATTATATCGGTAAACCATCCAAAACCCAGGAACTGGTTCACCGCATCATGAACGAACTCTATACCAATCAGCCTGACGGACTGAGTGGTAATGAAGATTGTGGACAGATGTCAGCATGGTATGTCTTGAGTGCACTGGGATTTTACCCGGTTACACCGGGATCTGATAAGTATGTGCTGGGTACGCCCGGTGTCGGTGTGGCAACCATCCGGATGGAAAATGGACATACATTCACTGTGAAAGCATCTGGCCTAAACGCTGACAAGTATTTTGTCAGGGAGGTGTTTTATAATGGTGAACCCTGGACGAAATCCTATATAACACACGACATGATCCTGCAAGGGGGAGAACTGATTTTTGTGATGGACGAAAAACCGGGTCCCGCTTATGGGGTAGCGTTCAGGGACAGGCCGGTACAACAGATTGTTGATCACCCTATCATCCCTGTTCCTTTTTTCAAGGCTTCATCACGGACTTTCGAAGATCAACTTACCGTTGAACTTGCCTGCATTGACCCGGAAGCAAGCCTGGTTTATAATAAAGGAGGTGGCCAAACCGGTTTTAATCCTTATGAGCAGCCATTTCACCTTTCGGAAAATGCAACCCTTTTTGCCAAAGCCCTCAGACAGGGAAATGAAAGTTTTACAGAACAAGCTAATTTCCTGAAGATACCGGCCGGACTTTCCGTAGATATATCGAATCCATACAGCCCGCAATACACTGCAGGAGGCGATAAAGCCCTTGTCAATACGATCCGCGGGGGAGATCAGTTCACAACCGGTAACTGGCAGGGTTACTGGGGTGATGATCTGGTTGCTACCATTGATCTTGGAAAGGAAACAAAGATAAAAAGTATCGGCGCAGGTTTTTTGCAGGACGAAAGGTTCTCATTGCCGATCATCCTGATCCCCGGTCTTCCTCCCGCGTAGCTGCCGGAATATACAACCCGGTCACCGGAAGAAGGTTTGTAAAGACCTGGATGGCTGATACAATATTCCCTTTCGCTGTTGATATTTATCATAAACTGGAGGAGCTGACCTCGGGGAAATTCCTTTACCCAAGAAAGATCATACGCAGCTTATCTGCCGAAACTGAATTCAGGGAGTGGAAAAAGAAAGCTTCCCGGCCGGAATATAAACCCTATCTTCATGAAACGGATGATGTCAGCGAGCTGCCTGCCCGTGTGGAGATCAAGGGAGGCGGTAACCTTGACGTAAGTCAGCTGATCAAAACCATGGGGGATTATTTCAGGAAAAGCGATCTATTAATATCTGAAAAGTTAATATACCGCGATATCCAGTTCAGGAAACAGGATATACAATGGTCGAATATACAGACACAAAGTGTCATCTTTTGTGAAGGATACAAGGCCATGTGGAATCCGTGGTTTGAAACATTGCCCTTTACGCATGCGAAAGGCGAATTACTGACCATTCATGCACCGGATCTGAAGCAGCACCACATCCTCAGTAAAGGTGTTTTTATCCTGCCCATAGGAAATGATCTGTATAAGGTTGGTGCAACCTATGATTGGGATGACCTGACGACAGGAACTACCGAAGCAGCAAAAAGAGAATTACAATTGAAACTTGGCAAAATCCTGAACTGTTCTTACACTATCCATGAACATAAAGCCGGAATCCGGCCTACGGTCAGGGACAGGAGGCCCCTTATCGGTTTGCATCCTGAAGATGACCGGCTGGGAATATTCAACGGGCTCGGAACAAAAGGGGTAAGCCTCGCACCCTATTTTGCCAGCCATTTTGCGGCACATCTTGAAGAGGGGACACCACTGCTCAGCGAAGTGGACATGCGCAGATTCTCATCACGGAAAAGAAAAAAAGCCGACGGATAATACCGCCGGCTTCCAATCAAAAATCAAAAACTGAATGTTGAGAAAGGCAATTATTTTTCAACGTATACAAGCTCATCATAGCTTTTACCATTGCTTTCCAGGTAAAAGCGGTAAAGTCCGTTTTCCGATTTCGAAAAATCGTAGATCTTACCCAGGTCTATCCTGCCCTTGAGCGTTTCCTCATGCAACAGCTCATTTCTGTCATTGAAGATGGCAATGTATAAGGGCTTGTTTTCCGGAGAAAACTGGGTCACATACACTGCAGATCCCTTTTCATGAACGATGGGCTTGTAGATTTCCTTTGTCCTGGCATCTGCCATCAGCAAGGAATCAGTGTCAACCTCAAAAAGGTATGATTTAATACGTGTCGCATTTTCAATTTCAACCTTGTATTTTCCTGACGGTAACAATTCCAGGTTAAAAGTTTTCATGAAACTTTCACCTTCTTTAATGGTTTTTTCAAAAAGCGTGTTATTGCGTTGATCCGCGAGGGTAATTTTGGTCGAATTCGAAACATCAGAGAGTACCAGGTCAAATGACTTTTGATCATTCACCTTCAATGAGTCTTCAAATGCAAAGGCGCTGTAACCACTATAAAGTATTACAAGTGCCGCGAACATCATCTTTTTCCAATTTGTTTTCATAACTATAGATGTTTAAAATGATTACGGGACAAAAGTAGGAGGGTAATTTGATATGGATTATCAGATGATTGACCAGTATATGTGCTATATTAACCGCTAAATTGTTGTAAAATCAGCAAAATGTTAAAATAGCATATATTTTGGTTAATATTGCACAACATTCTGCAGCATGTACTTTATTTCTTTGCGTTACTATGGAAACAAACAAACCATCTCTTGAGCATTTGGGACCGACGACCGAGGCAACCATTTTTTATAATGCGTTCGAGGGAGAAGAGTTAAATCAATACAAGTTCTGGCATTACCATCGCGAGGTAGAGATCATCTATATCAACAAGGGCAGTGGCAAGCGTTATATCGGGAGTCATATGTCTTATTTCAAGGAGGGTGAGCTCATTCTCATCGGTGCCATGTTGCCGCATTACAGCTTTATTGATCCTGTCAAACCGGGGCAAAAAAAGATAAGTCTGCAGATGCGGGAAGGTTTTCCAGGGGTGACGATGCTGATGATGCCGGAAATGCAGCCTGTGAGGCAACTACTGGAACGCGCCAGGCTGGGGGTGTCATTTTTCGGTACGACCAAAACGAAAGTGGGCAAGAAACTGGAGAAAATGGAAGATCTCTCACCGATTGACAAAGTGATGGAAACCTTTGATGTGCTCAAGCTGCTGGCGCTTTCCGATGAATACCGCACGCTGAACCCCGAAGGATTCAGGTTTGAGATCACGACCCAGGATAATGAAAGACTCAGAAATATCTTCAATTATATCCGGGAGCATTTCAAGCGCCAGATATCCCTTGAGGAAATGGCAGTGGAAGCCAACATGACACCTCCTGCTTTTGCCCGCTATTTTAAAAAGAATACTGGGAAGACTTTTACCCAGTTCGTCAATGAATACCGTTTGGTACATGCATCAAAACTGCTGGCTGAAAAACCGACGAGCATTACCGATATATGTTTCGAAAGCGGCTTCAATAATTTCTCGCATTTCAGTAAACTTTTCCGGGAGTATTCGGGAAAGAGTCCTTCTGAATACCGCAAGGAATTCAGGCAGATTGTAGGGGAATAAAAAAAGACCGGTTGGTCGACCGGTCTTTCAATGTATTCGTTTTCTTATTATTTCATGGGATGTTTCTTAAAGATCTCACCCGATTTCATCAGGATATCCACATATTGTGCCCTGCGATAGGCGAAGGGATCATCGATGTTTTTCCTGGAAAGGTTCCCCCGGAACTCATCGAGTGATTCATACATCTTATTGGCCATCCAGATCTCAATATCTTCCAGCATCTTGGTTATCTGTTCAGGTCCGTGTTTGTAGATCGTACTGACGACCTGGACACAATCTGCGCCGGCAAGTAACATCTTGACAACATCCTCTCCGGTAAAGATACCACGGTTACTGCAGATATCAGCATGGATGTTATCGTACAGCAGGCCGGTATAACGGAGTGGAAGGCGGCTGTCATGTTCCATACTCAGGTTATACGGGAAATGCATGGATTCGGTCTGGACATTGATATCCGGTTGAAAAAGCCTGTTGAAAAGCACAAATCCATCCGCACCTTTCTGATCCATTTCCTTGAAAACATAGAGTGGGTTGGTATAGAAAGGGCTCAGCTTGATGCTTACAGGAATCTTCACGATTTTCTTGACCGCCTCAATGATATCCAGCTCCTCATTAAGAATGGATCTTCCGTCGATGTCAAAATCCTTGGGGTTATTGTAAAAGTTCAGCTCGAGCGCATCCGCACCTGTTTCTTCCAGTTTTTGGGCATATTCTGTCCAAACATCATAATTGACGCAGTTCAGGCTGGCAATCAGGGGAATGGAGAGAGCCTGACGGGCATCTTCAAAATGCATCAGGAATTCAGCCGGAGAGGATTCATACAAGTCAGACTGGTAAATGGATGTCATCTCAGCATGCCGATCGTCATAGTCGGTCATGTCCTGGTCCAGTTCCAGGTTCTCCAACTGGATCTGTTCTTCAAAGAGGGATTTATAGACGATCGCGGCAGCGCCTGCTTTCTCGAGTCTCTTAAGCATTTTTATGTCTGTCACCAGGTTGCTGGCTCCGACAATGATAGGATTTTTGAGCGATAGTCCAAGGTATTTCGTTGAAAGGTTCATGTCTGTTTCCTTTAGGATTCGAAC
>JARRQC010000051.1:0-10655 GCA_037382165.1 bacterium
TTGTCGGCCACAACGGAAGTCAGCAGGGAGTCAATAGCGCCAAGTATGGCAAGTGACACCGCGGTAAAGATATAGGGTTGTATCTGTCCCAATTTTAAAGAGGAGAAATCCCCAGCGGTTTTCCCATACTTCACCTTGAGATGTTCTCCTCTTTAAAATTGGGACAGATACAACCCTATATCTTTACCGCGGTGTCACTTGCCATACTTGGCGCTATTGACTCCCTGCTGACTTCCGTTGTGGCCGACAACATGACCAAAACCAGGCATAAACCCGACCAGGAACTTATCGGACAGGGTATTGGAAATGCCATAGCTGGAATTTTCGGAGGTATCCCGGGCGCAGGTGCCACCATCAGAACGGTAGTCAATATCAACTCGGGGGGTAAGACAAAACTTTCAGGGATGATCTCGGGTGTCTTACTGCTTATCATCCTGCTTTCGCTCGGCCCCCTTGCTTCAAAGATCCCAGCGGCTGTACTGGCCGGCATACTGGTGACGGTAGGTATCGGTGTGATGGACTACAAAAGCATCCGTTATATCAGGGAACTTCCAATCAATGAAACGATCATCGTCGGTATTGTACTGCTGCTGACCGTATTTGTTGGTTTGATAGAAGCGGTGGCCGTGGGCTTGATACTGGCATCCATACTATTTATGAAGATTATCTCTGATGTCGTGGATCACCGCACTGGGCAGATGAAAAAGAGATCTATCGCCGTATGGGTGACAAGGTTTTTATCAAACACCTTGACGGTCCACTGTTCTTCGGTTTTGCTGCCCGCTTCCAGGAGATGATCCAGGCACTGCCAAAAATCGAAGCAGTTGTGATACGTATGGATAAAGTCCCCTATGTTGACCTCAGCGGCATCTACGCCATGGAGGATGCTATCCTGGAACTGCAAAAACAACAGATAAGGGTTGTCTTTACCGACATACACGGGCAGCCCGAGATGATGCTGAGAAAATTCGATATAATTCCTGACCTGGTGGATGAAGACCATTGTTTTACTACTTTTCACGAAGCAGCAGTCTGGCTGGAGAAATACTGTTCGTTAGCTCCGGATTCCCGTAACCAGGTCATGGAAGATACCCAGTAAAGATCATCTGTCATTACTTACTTTTTACGGAAACCCATCAAGAGAAATTCTTTCAGGGATTCTGTCATTTCATTGCTTCGTTTATTTTTGATCATTGAAACTTCCCTACCGGATGCATAATAATTATACGACTATCAGGGTCAGCGAAGAAGAGGCCGGGCAAATCGCCGGGGAACATTATCGTCTGAAAGGTGAATTTGCTTTTCTTCCGGGTGAGCTGGATTTCAACTTCAAAGTGCAGACTTCGGAAGCCACTTTCTTGCTAAAAATTACCCGGCCGGATCCTGATGAGCGCTATATTTCATTTCAAAACAGCCTGCTGGAACACCTTGAAACCTTTCCCGATCTCATCACTCCGAAAATTTTCCATAACAAAGAGAATAAGGACCATACGGTATTTCAGGATCGTGCTGGAAAACGCAGGATCGCAAGATTATTGTCGTGGATCCCGGGTAGGATCTGGTCGGAGGTTAACCCCGTAAATCCGGACTTGCTGTTCAGCCTGGGGCAGCAGGCAGGAAAGCTCACTGAAGCTTTGGAATCATTCGAGCACAAAATGGCGCACAGGTCTTTCGACTGGGAGCTGAACGGCGGAGCCTGGGTGCAGGATCACCTGTATCTTTTTGACGAACATCATAAAGCCCTGCTGACTTTCTTCCTGAAAAGGTTTATACAGGAAGCACCGGAAAGGGAAAAACTGCGGAAAAGTGTAATACATAATGATGCGAATGACAACAACATTATCGTGACTGAAAATGTCCAAAATCCGGAAGTTGTCGCACTGATTGATTTTGGCGATGCCATTTATTCCCCTGCGATCAGCGATGCTGCCGTCACCATTGCTTACGCAGTGATGGACCGGCCCGATCCATTGTCAGCAGCATGTCAGGTCATCAAAGGTTACCATCATCGATTTCCACTTCAAAAAGAGGAGTTGAAATTGCTTTATACGCTGATTGCCATGCGTCTGGTGATCAGTGTTACCAAGGCGGCCCTGAACAAAAAGGAAGAACCGGAAAACGAGTACCTGCTAATCAGTGAAAGGCGTGCATGGAAGCTGTTGGAAAAATGGAAGGCGATCAATCCCGAATTCGCCTATTACAGTTTTCGTCATAGCTGCGGCTATGTAGCACAGCCGGAATATAAAGCGTTTCTTCACTGGGCCGCGCAGAACGGGCTTTCCATTCAACAGCTTTTTCCAGGCATTGGCCAAAAAAGATGTTTCCGGTTGGATCTGGGCATGGAATCTACTTTTTTAGGTCATCCTACTGAATTCAACGACCTTGAATTGTTTGAGTACAGGATAGCCCGAATACAGCGCCAGTATCCGGATGCCATCCCGGCTGGAGGATATTTGGAAACACGACCCATATATACCACTGACGAGTACCGAAAAGAAGGCAATTCAGGACCTGAGTACCGCAGTGTGCATCTTGGGATTGATTTCTGGCTTCCCGCGGGCACAGCAGTGCATGCCCCCTTTGATGGTGAAGTGATTACTGCAAGAAACGATAAGGGATATAAGGAGTATGGCGGCATGCTCATCCTGAAACACAAAGAAGCCGGATTGACCTTTTATACACTCTACGGACACCAATCCCCGAAAAGTGTGAAGCAATGGAAGAAAGGGGACTTTGTGCCCAAAGGGAGCTGGCTCTCAGAACTGGGTACCCATGAAGAAAATGGAAATTGGGGCACCCATCTTCATTTCCAGGTTATGCTTGATGTATTGGGAAACGCATCTGATTTTCCCGGTGTATGTTATCCCGACCAAAAAGAGATCTGGTCCTCTGTTTGCCCTGATCCAAATGTTTTATTCCGGGAAGAATCATTGCAACCGAAGGAAGAACTAGTGGAAAAGAAATTGCTCGGTTACCGACAGGAGCATCTGGGTAAAAGCCTGAGTCTTACCTATAATAAACCGCTGCACATCGTTCGTGGTGATGGAGCCTGGCTCATAGATATCCATGGGCGAAAATATTTGGATACGGTAAATAATGTAGCACATACCGGGCACGAAAATCCCCGGGTTTACCATGCCATCCGTAACCAGGCAGCGCTGTTGAATACAAATACCCGTTATCTGAACCGAAAGATCAATGAATTTACTGAAGCATTGCTTGATACTTTACCGGAGGAACTCTCTGTAGTCCACATGGTAAATTCAGGGAGTGAGGCCAATGAGTTGGCTTTGCGGATGGCAAAGACCCTGACCGGCCAAAAGGATATGATTGCTGTAGAAGTCGGTTATCACGGGAATACTGCAGCCTGCATCGATGTCAGCTCGTATAAATTTGACGGTAAAGGCGGAACCGGTGCTCCGGAGTATACACATATAGTTCCACTTCCGGATACTTACAGGGGCATCTACAGGGGTCATGGTCAGGGTGAGGCCTATGCGTCGCATGTAGCTGAAAAGATCGGGCAGGTAAAGGAAAAGGGAAGAAATATTGCCGGCTTCATTTGCGAAAGCATCATCAGCTGCGGAGGGCAGATAGAACTGCCGGAAGGGTATCTGCATCGGGCGGTGGCGTCGGTCAGAAATGCGGGAGGCGTCTACATTGCAGACGAGGTCCAGGTAGGCTGTGGAAGACTTGGAACCCACTATTGGGGATTTCAGCAGCATGATGTCATCCCCGATATATTGACCATCGGCAAACCAATTGGTAACGGTCACCCACTTGGGGTTGTAGTCTGCACGCGGGAAGTTGCCGATGCATTCGCCAATGGGATGGAATATTTCAACACTTTCGGAGGGAACCCTGTATCCTGTGCCGCCGGTCTGGAGGTATTAAAGATTATCCGTGATGAAAACCTGATGCAAAACGCACATAGAATCGGAGAATATCTTAAGCAGGAACTCAGCTCATTGCAAAAAGAATTCAAGATCATGGGTGATGTCCGGGGAAAGGGGTTGTTTCTGGGTATTGAAATGACCGGTCCGGGTCGGGAGCCCCTTCCGGAACAGACCGCTTACCTGATCAACCGCATGAAAACATTCGGCATATTGATGGGTTCGGATGGAAGAGATGTCAATGTACTGAAGATCAAACCTCCGATGGTCTTTTCCAGAGACCACGCGAATGAACTGATCAACAGATTACAACAGGTGCTCGGAGAAGACCCGATGCGTGTCGCTTACCATTGACTTTGACCCATTCTGAAAAGGGTTACGACTGATGAAATGATCAATCTCCTTTCAGGTATTTTGCATGGAGCTTGTCATAAATGGATATCTGATCATTTACATGGCCCTCCCTGTCAAACATACCGCTTCTCCAACCCAATGGCTCCCAGATACAGGCACCTTTGCCCATGTCATCCGGCAGACTGAACACAATATCATGGACTTCTTTCTTAAAGTCGTTGTATTCAACCACATTGATGGGCTTATGGTAACGCTTTTGCAGATCATGCAGATTGAAATAAAGGTCTTCAAGGGTGCCGTGCCAGCGTGGGTAATAGGAAATACCCACGATATCGAAAGTTACACCACGTGCTATCATATTATCCAGCCAGAACACTGCTTCCGAATTTTGCCCCCCCAGTGCGATATGCATCATGACGGGTAGGTCATTGTCCACCGCACGGACACCGTTAACCGCTGCCTGCAACAATTCCGCAAGGGCGTCAGGATTCCCGATATGACCATCAGGCCATAAGATCCCATGATTGATCTCATTGCCTAGCTGTACCATATCTGGCAGGGTTCCTTGCTTCTTTAAAACCTGCAGAACATGTGAGGTATATTCCCTGAGTGAATCCTGCAATGTCTCATAATCGAGTGTTTCCCACCGTTCGGGCTTGTATTGTTGCTGGGGGTCCGCCCAGTAGTCGCTGTAATGAAAATCAAGCAGGAATCTCATACCGGCTTTTTTAATGCGATGGGCCATCTCCAGTGTATAATCCAGCCCACAATATCCTTTGCCGGGGGCATACCCTTTTTCATTCTCAGGGTTGACAAAAATGCGAAGCCGTATATAATTGAATCCATGTTTTTTCAGTAAGTCCAGTGCATCGATCTCCTCCCCATTCTCATAGAACTTCCTGTTCCATTCCTGTTCAATCTGCGGTAAAAATGAGACATCAGCCCCAATCATCCTGCGGATGTCACGGTTAACGGGAGTGAGTTGTGCCGGGGAGGGCTTCATCCTGGTAAAATCCGGCAGGATGGTATGGATCTCGTGTCCTCCGGGCCACAAACTTCCTGATCGTGCTTCCACTTTAATCCTGTCCGGTTCCCTGCCGGCGATAAAATTCAGATGACATAATCCTTTTTCCAATTTACATGCTGCAAAACTTTTGCCTGCTGTATCACTAAACATCTCCAGCCTGTTTCCCTGCTCGTCTTCCAGGTGGGCATTACCGGCGATGTAAACCCGGATCGAGTCTGTAGCAGATGTAATTTCACGACTAAGGCTATCAACCACCGCTATCCGTAGGACGGTTCGGTCATAACCATCAGCTAAAAGTGTCGTGCTGTAGGCCGTGAGCATGACAGCATTTGCAACACCTGAATCTATACGACTGATATTTGAAAAATCCGGTGATGAAATATGACCGGTCTCTTTTTCCGGCGAATCGCATTGCACGCATAAAAACAGCAAGGGAAAAAGGAATATCCAGAGATTTCTCATGATTTTAATTTAATGTGATTTCGAAAGTTCATTCTATGGCAGAATTGGTTATAAAAGCAATCTTACGGCTGTCGGGTGACCAGCTGGGCACATTGATCGTACCCTGTCCGCCATATATATAAGCGATAACTTTGGGTGCTCCGCCCTGATAGGGCATGATCCTCAGCAGGCAATGCTGGTAAAAAGGATGGTCCCCCGGGTTAATGTCCTTTGGAAAGGAAAGGAATACGATCCATTTTCGGTCAGGACTTACGTGAGGAAACCAATCGTTATATTCATCAAACGTAAGTTGTTCCTGATTCTTGCCGTCTGCATCCATTCGCCAGATCTGCATTTTACCGCTTCGGGCCGAATTAAAGAAAATATATTTTCCATCCGGGCTATACTCCGATCCGTCATCCAGTACAGGCTGATCCGTTAATTGGGTTTCAGCACCTGTTTCCACATCAACTGTGTAGATATCATATTGCCCGTTTCTTTCCCCTGTAAAGATCATCGTTTTATTATCAGGGGACCACCCATGAAGATAGGAAGCTCCCCGACCTGGTTTTGTTACGCGAACCGGCATGGAATCCCCCGATGAGGGCAAATAATATATTGTGGAATTTCCATTCTCCTCCTCGAGGTGATGACTGATCCCCAGCAGGGAACCATCAAATGAAAGCACATGATCATTGTTATTTTGGATGGCGAATCCAGTATTAACCGGCTTTATTTCATGGGTTGCCAGGTCAAAACGAAAAAGATGACCCTTAGAGTTATAGATCAGTGACTTTCCATCCGGGGTCCAGTTTGGTGCCTGGATCGAATGGGCTGAAGTAAAAAGCACTTCACGAAGCCCGGTCTCAATATCCATAATTTCCAGACGACTTCCAATATAGTCGCGATAGGGTACAAAACCGGAGGGTGCCGGTCTGATTATACGCACATTCCTGAAAACTGCCGTTTCCATCTTGTCGGGATCATGGGAACACACATAGAGTCCGGCATAAACCTCCTTATCAAGTGGGACAGCATCGACATGAATTGTAGTTAATTCCTCTCCAAAGGGTGCTGTCGACAGGATAAAACGATTGCCTTTCCTTTCAAGTTGCAAGACAGAAGGGCTTGAATCGGGTGATCTGACCTCTGCCGTTTTACCATCCTTTGTCAGGCGATATTGCAGAGCGGTTAATCCATCTCCATGAAGGGCGGCATTTACATGGACAGAATTGGCATCCAGGTTATTTCTGACGATCCAGCCTGCCTTCCGGTGCGGGTGAACTCCGCTGCCCAGAAACTCCACTTCCGCCCGGAGTATAAAGTCTCCCTGTAGGGTAGTCCATAAAAAGTGAAATTCATCATGGTCATCCCACATGTTATCACCTGAACCACCGATGATATAAGAATGGTTTTCAGGTTGATAGGATACGAAACCGGGATATTGACAATTGCCGATATCTGAATTCGCGTCAAATCTTCCGATGGTATGCTGTCCGGTCAGAGGAATACTGCTGAGAAGACAGAAAAAGAGAAAAGTAACGATCAGATTATTCATTTTATGATAATTAGCTCATTCAAATTACATGAATTGATGTGAGTAGTCAATGGCTATCACTGAATTATTTTTGAAAAATAACAAAAAAAGGGCGGCCGACTGGCCGCCCTAACTTTCAAAAATCAAAAACCAAAAAATATTATGTTATGATAGATTACAATATTTCATCCATCAATAACCCGGATTCTGCACTGCATTTGGATTGGAACGCATCTCATCTGCAGGGATTGGATAAAGGTTATGTTTACCCTCAATATATCCATACTCGCTCAGCATGTCATCAGCCAAACCCCAACGGATCAGGTCAAGGAAACGGACACCTTCGAAAGCAAGTTCCATTTTACGTTCTTTCACAATGGCATCAAACAGGGCATTACCGGATACCTGGATTGCAGGCAATTCGGCACGTGCCCTTACTTTGTTAAGCTCAACCAGCGCTGCACCTTCATTACCGGCACGGTAATGTGCTTCTGCCGCCATTAAGAGGACGTCGCCAAAACGAAGAAGGCGAAGGTTGGTTCCATAATTCAGCTCACCAACAGGAGAACCGGTTTCATCTGCGAATGTTGTATATTTCACGCGGATAAAACCATCCCATCCCCACGCATCTTCATTGGTCCAGTCGCCACCAAGATCCCTGAGTTCTTGAAGGGAAAGAAATGTTGCTGTGCGCCGGACCTCGTCTCCTGCATCAATGTAAGTATCATACAAATTTTGTTTGGGATAGTTAAATCCCCAACCACCAATAATTCCGGTTGAACCGGCCTGGAAAAAGTCGGCACGCGGGCCGGTGAGCTGCCAGGTGATATTATTTTCCATGGCCCGGTTTCCTCCCCACTGGAATGTACCCCAGTCATACCCTTCTGTATTTACATAGGATACTTCAAAAATGGATTCTACTCCATATTCTGATTCGTTAAGGAACAGGGTTGAAAAATCATCCTGTAGCTGATATTCATTGGAATTAATGACTTTATTGAATTCGGTAATGGCTTCATTCCATCTTTCCTGATAGAGGTAGGCCTTTCCGAGCAGTGCCTGGCAAGCACCACGCGTTGCCCTGAAAATATCATCAGGACCATATCCGCTTTTCGGAGGCAGGACGGCCATAGCCTCTTTGAGGTCTGTCTCTATCTGTGCATAAATTTGATCTGCAGACGCAAAAGGTTGGCCATATTCGCTCGGAGCGGGTTCACTCAGGATAAGCGGACCGGTTCCGAACATGCTGACGATTTCCATATAATAAAAAGCACGAAGGAACTTCGCTTCGGCGATCACCTGGTTACGGTAATCATTTTCTGCAATCACACGGTTGATCACTTTATTTGCCCTGTAAATTCCAAAATAATTGGATTGCCAGACAGCTGTGATTGTCGCATTATTGGATGAGTAAGTAAATACATCCAGTTCCTGGAATGGTGGCTGGTCACCGGAGTCACCGCCCCCTGTATTGGACTCATCTGACGGGAAAGTTTTAACAAGGTACGCACTGTTCCAGTCGCGTGCGTGCATCCACTGCAAGATGTCGTAGGCTGCCATCAGTGCACTGGTGGCATCTTCATCGGTCTTGTAAAAATCTGCTTCCGAGAGCTTACCTATGGGTGCGACATCCAGCCAGTCCTTCTTACAGGCCGTAAAGGCAGTAATAAGGGCCAGCACAATGATCATCTTATATATCATACTGTTTTTCATTTTTATATCTTTTTGTTTATTCATCAAAATAACATTTAAGAACCGTTAATGTTCGGATTTAGAAACCAAGTGATAAACCGAATATTAACCTTCTTGGTGTTGGATAAAGACCACGGTCCACACCCGGACTGTTTCCACGACCGGTACCGGCAGCGGGATCCATACCCGGATAATTGGTAAATGTAAAGTAGTCATCAAACGAAACATAAACGCGGAGGTTCTCAAATTTCATCTTATCCAGTACCTTCCTGGGCAAAGTGTATCCAAGCTGGATCTGCCTGATCCTGATATAATCTCCCTTGAAGATCATGAAGTCACTGTTATAGGCAAATGGATTGGAAGGATCAGCCCTGAACCAGTCATTGGTACCGTTTTCCGGTGTCCACCTGTCATCGAAGAAGAATTGCGGACGGTTGGAAGTCGAACGGTCATAACGGTTGAATCCCATCAGGACATCCTGACCATGAACGCCATTGACAAACAACCTCAGGTCGAATCCGGCGAAATCAAAATTAAAAGTGACTCCCCACAAAAAGTTCGGATGAGGATCACCGATATAAGTCTGGTCATCATCGTTGATCAGGTTATCACCGTTGGTATTGACAACTTTAGGATCTCCGGGAACGGGATTGTAGCCGGGTAATCCGCCGTATTGCGCCTTGTAGGCAGCGATTTCCTCATCAGACTGGAAAATACCGTCGGTCTGATAACCACGGAAATACCATACGGGATATCCGAATTCCATAAATGTTGCTGTCCAGCCTGTCCCTACCGAAGCACCGGCTTGCCTTTCAAGCAGCGGGTTGAGATAGGTAACCTCATTGTTCATGTAGGTAAGGTTGAAGTTCATATCGTAATTAAACGCACCTTCATATTTACGAAGGCCCAATTCAAACTCAATACCTCTGTTGGTAATATCCCCGGCGTTTACGAAAGGAGCATAGTTACCTACAGATGGCGGAGGTGTACCCGGTGTAAGGAGGTCTTCGGTCACCTTATAGAACCAGTCAAATCCAAATACCAACCGGCTGTTCCACATGTGCATATCAAAACCGATGTCTGTCTGTGTACTGGTTTCCCATACCAATTCCGGGTTGGCCAGCAATTCGGGTTCAGCACCTGTATAGAATCCACCGCCCGGTTTCGGATATTTGATCCCTGCTGTGGTGATCAATGCCCTGAACTGGTCCGGGCCGAGACTCTTTGTATTACCATTTTGTCCCCAGGAAGCCCTGACCTTGAAGAAATCAATGAAGTCCACATTCCAGAAATTCTCATGGGAAACAATCCAGCCGGCAGAGAAAGAGGGGAAATTGCCCCAGCGATTTTCAGTGCCCAACAGGGAAGTTCCGTCACGGCGGAAGATGGCCTGGAACAGGTAACGTCCATCATAATCATAAGAAGCACGTGCAAAGTAAGAAGTTGTCCTGTCTATCCTCAGGTTACCGGAAACTGTACCGTCAACATCAACATTACCGTGCTGTGCGAAATTATCCTGTTCTTTAAACATAGGTCCCGACAGGGTATTGATCCATTTATTCTGGTACTCAATCGCTGACATACCCAGCATAGCCTGGATACCATGTTTTCCAAACTGGCCGTCATAATTGATAAAGTTTTCCCATTGCCAGGTGAACCATTTGTTGGTATTGTCCCTTGTATTGGGAACATTGTTCTGGTTTTCTCCGGA
>JARRQC010000052.1:0-3928 GCA_037382165.1 bacterium
AATCCCTGCTGTGCGTCGGAGGTGTGGACGATTCTCCAGGATGTGGGGGTTTTACTACCGAATTTACCTGGCCGACAACCGCTGGTACTACCTATAACATCCTTATCCATGGATTTGGTAGTGCAACCGGAAATTTTGATTTAACCATCACTTGTCCTGTCCCTGCCGAGATAACCACCACTCCTGATGAATTCACTTTTGTTGTTCCGATCGAAGGAAGTGATTCGGAAATTTTGTCGATCACCAATTCGGGCGAGGTGGATGCACTGGACTTGAACTGGACATTGGCCAAATCAGAAACTATTCCCCTTGCTTCGGCTACCGAATTATCTGATCATGGTGTACTTCAACAAAGATTTGTCATATCCAACCAAATGTTAAGGAGCCTTTCCAATGAGAATTGTTCACAGGAGATCATCACCGGATTGCTTCAAATGGCGGATAACGCATTCAATGACAAAGCACAGTTTACAGGGATGTTGCGACATGCCATTGGATTGGAAAACTATGAGATGTGGGGTTCACGAATCATGATGTATGCTTCCTCATGGGAAAATGGTGCCGAGGAGACGGAAGAATACATCCTGGCGCAAAAATATGCCCAGATCGAAGAAGATAAAAATCGCCCTGAAGTTCCTTCAACCCGGCTTGCCGGTTCTGATGGATTTGCCTATTCGTTTAAGGACAGTGACGAACCGGATGGTCCCGTTTTCTCCTGGACTGATATCTCCGCGACCGGAACAGAGATCTTTTCGAACGGAGTTTGGGATTATTCAGCATTCGGTGGTGGTGATGATGCCGAGATCACGATTGCCCTGCCTTTCAGCTTTGAATTATACGGCAACACCTATACTTCTGTGAAAGTTTCCTCGAACGGTTATGTAACCTTCGGACCAGATGGGACGGATTTCACCAATGATCCCATTCCTAATGTGTTTGAACCAAACAATTTCATTGGCGCATTCTGGGATGATATTGATCCGGGGGTTGGCGGTACCGTCCACTATCAGTCAGACGCCAATCAGTTTATCGTTCAATTCACCAATACACCCCGTTTCGTCGATCCTGGAACCTCATTGACCTTCCAGTTAATCCTTAATTCGGATGGTTCCATACTGTATCAGTACCTGAGCATGTCAGGCACCCTGAATAGTGCAAGCATAGGAATTGAGAACTTTAACGGAACGATAGGTCTGGAAGTAGCCACGAACAATACCTATGTAAAGGATAACCTTGCCATCTTGATCGAGCCCTCATGCAAATGGTTATCTTTTTCACCTTTATTCGGTGTGACCAGCCAGGGCAACACTGATGACGTAACCGTAAGCGTGGATGCAGCTGGATTGGAAATTGATACTTACCTGTGCAACATCATTATATACAGTAATGCGGCTAATGAAAACCCGGTGGTGGTCCCAGTTACTATGTACGTGGGTACACCCCTGGAAAGAATCGGTGCCCTGATGGCGAAGGTTGAAGACCTCAATGATGCGGGGATACTTAATGATGGTCAGGCCAATGCGCTGATCGTTAAACTGGAGGCAGCAGAAAAGAGTCTTGAAAAAGGCAATTGCCAAGCGGCGGTAAATCAACTGAATGCTTTCATCAACCAGGTCACGGATTTTATAGATGAAGGGATCCTTACGGCCGAACAGGGAAATGAACTGATCGATGCTGCGAGTGACATTATCGAGATCCTGACCCCCTGCGACGAATCCAAGTCAGGTGGATTGGTTTCAGAAACACTGTCCAATGGCGAGGAAGCAGGATTTGTCCTGAAGCAGAACAGTCCCAATCCTTTCCATGAAAAAACCTCAATCTCTTTCAGTGTAAGTGAAACAAATCACACCTCTATGATCGTGTATAACGCCGTAGGCCAGCAGGTGGCTGTGTTGTTCGATAAAATGGCAGAAGCCGGTCAGCAGT
This sequence comes from bacterium, assembly GCA_037382165.1. Lineage (GTDB taxonomy): Bacteria > Bacteroidota > Bacteroidia > Bacteroidales > F082 > JAADID01. The sequence goes on from JARRQC010000052.1 coordinate 1,927, forward strand.
ACTCCGTGGTATTTGACGGAAGCAGCCATCCCAGGGGAATGTATTTCTATCATTTGAAAAGTGGTGATAACGTCAATACCATGAAAAAGATGATGATGGTCAAATAAGGAAAACTTTCCTTTGACCGAAATCAAAATTAACTAGTATACTAAAAGGAGCCTCCGGGCTCCTTTTTTTATACCCATATCTCCCATAGAAGTTTTTTGTGCCACTTAAAAAACAACCATCAGTGTATCAGCCGGTTTCTGACTGACCGGAAGAAAGATTCTGTAAAGGTGATGGCTTGAGATTCCGTCACCTCATTGTTTTGAACCCATTATCCATGGTGAAACAGGCACCGGTAAAAATCCATGAACAGGCAGGAAGTAACGTCATGACACCGCTTTCCGATGAAGGGACCAAGCCAGGAACCGATTTGCTGGCCGAGAAAGAATGCCGTCACCATAAACAGGTAAGTGTACCAGGCAAAGCCCACCGAAGTGAAGATCCGCAGGGTGATGATAAAGGGAACAGGGATATGTATGGCAAGGACCCATTGCCAGGAAAATTTTGGGACATGGATGCGCCAGTAACCGAAGGGGATGTTCAGCAACAGGATGAGCAGTGACTCCCAGAGCAAGGTGGCTGTGTGTTGCATGAGATATAGAAAATGTAAAGTTCTGAATTTCAGCAATAGCAATCACTGATTTTTATAAATAAGTCAGGATAAAAGAGATAATAGGTTACAGAATTAAAATACTACATAACATTCACTTCTGATGCTGCCAGCAAAAGTCCGAGCCGGGTTGGGCGGTTCGGGTACACCGGGTGCCGGCCGCGGTGATCGCCTTGCACTGCCGCCGCTCACCTTCAATGGTCGTTTTGGCCGGTTCCTTTGTGTTGATCACCCAGTAAGCTTCATTGACGGTGGATTCCATCTCATTCTCCAGGGAATCGGGCAGGGAGGCAAAGAAATCTATACCGGTCATTTTTTCAACTTCATCGACCGTAACGATGAAATCATCCAGCGGATCCCTGAGTTTTTTGTTACGCATGATAAATGCAATCATCTCCCGTTCTTCTGCATCATAAACGATCTTGTAAAAGCGTTTCGGTACAGTCACTTCCTCCTCGCCGATGCTCTTACGGCTGCGCTTGAATACAGGACCTGTAACCACATAAACCGTATCGAAATCAATGGCCCAGTTCCTTACGGCAGTTTCCAGCATACGCCACCGGCCGCTGTTGAAGGATCCCTCCTGCGGGCTCATGTTCGAAAGGTAAAAACACTCCGACATGGCGGTCGGGTTGATACACATATCCGCTGCCGGAGCCAGGTGTCCTCGGTCATATCCTGAACCTGCATAATCGGTGAGTTTGGCTGACCCGGAAACCACTTCCGGATCTTCACGGAATCTGTCAGATCGTGGTGTTGTGCCGTAAACCATGGTATCGGTCAGCATATAACATACCCACTCGGCCTGTTCATGCTCCTCGGCGTAGGAAAAGCAGAAATAGGTATGATAGTAAACATCTCCAGTAGTAGATACAGGCAGATATGTCGAATCCTGGGTGTAAGACATTATGCCGGCAAATAGCCACACCAGGATTAATAGTAATCGTATCATGGTTGTAAGTATTTAAAATAACAAATAGTGTGTTTGGAGTGCTGCTGTCGTTCAAAGGTACGATAAGATTAACCATTTACTTCCAAAAGGACTTCTTTTTATTGCCGCTCACCTCATTCACCGGGCAGGGATCAGGCAACTATTTGGCCTGTTCTGGCATATCTATTAATAAACAACACCAATTCTTTTCCTGGAACAGTCACCAAAACAACCTGGCTTTCCCCGAGGATAAAGCACTTTAGAAGTGAATATATCAATGAAAGTCAAAGTACAAACTACATCTTAAAAAACATTATCATGAAAAAACTTATCACGCTCATTTTTGGACTATTATTTACGGGGCTTATGGTTGAAGGCCAGGTCAGTTGGCACAAACAGATATCGGGGACGGACAA
>JARRQC010000052.1:3993-13808 GCA_037382165.1 bacterium
ATCAGCGAAACCACGGGTTGGGTTACCGGGTGGACCGGCACGATCCTCTATACCGAAGATGGAGGCAATGAATGGACACCTTTATCTCCGCCACCTGTCAATGCCTATGAAGCCATTTATTTTGTTGATGATCAAACCGGCTGGGCTGCCGGTTACGGGGGAAAGATCATCCATACCAACGATGGAGGTGAAACCTGGTCTGAGCAGGTATCGGGAACCCAATTCAGTGTGTATGACATTCAATTTATCAATGCCGATACAGGCTGGGCTGTCAGCAGCCGCTTTGAAGGGTTCAACACAGATCCTGCCCGGCGTATCCACGGAACAACCGATGGAGGTGAAACCTGGACGTTGCTTTTCGGAGAAAATGATGAACCTCCCTTGTTGAGTTTGTTCTTTAAGGATGCCGCCAATGGGTTTGCCGTAGGAGAAACTGGTACAATACTCAGATCAACCGATGGAGGAAATTCCTGGACAGAATTGATGCAGGACAACCAATTTCATTTCAGGGATGTTTTCTTCCTGGATGCATATAACGGGTTTGTTGTCGGTACAGACCTTTCCCTTGACCATAAGGCAGTCATATTCCACACCACGGATGGGGGTGAGACCTGGGACTCCAATTTCTTTGATGATGACCAGTCATTACAGGGAGTATTTTTCACCTCTTCGGACGAAGGTTGGGCTGTTGGTGGTGATGCAGCACAGGGTGCGGTCATCCTGCATACAGAAGATGGGGGTGAAAACTGGGAATACCAGGAAGTTGCCGGTGCCCAATCGCTCACCAAAGTCTGCTTTATCAGCGATGAGCTGGGATGGGCAGTGGGATATGATGGTACCATTATCACTACCTCAAGTCCTGTATCCGTAAATGAAAATGAGTTCTCTTCTGAAAATCCCCTTCAGGTAAAAGTTTATCCTGTTCCATTTGATCGGACCACCACATTGGAATACGGGTTGGAAAAAGCTGCAGAGGTACAAGTCACCATCCTGAACCAGTTGGGAAGGACAGTATATAAAACCCGTGATTTAAAAGGTGCCGGCCAACAGAAGATCTCCTGGGATGCCGGCGGATTGCCGCAGGGTTTCTATTTTTATACGCTGCAAGCAGGAGATCATCTTGTTTCAGGGAAGATGCTTAAACACTGAGTATTCGTATAATAGTATTAATCCTCCCAGATTCTTTGTCCGGGTATCATTACAGGTTTTGCAGATAAGCGGTTTTTGCCATGATCTGAATCAGCGACTTGAGGATTCGATCCAGTTTGGCATTTTCAGAATAATCTGCCGCAGCCATATAATCTGCCCTGTGCTGTTCGATCAGTTTTTCACAAAGCAATTTTCCGGAAGGTTGACCCTGCTCTTTTTCCCTGCCGGGATCATACACAGCGATGGCTTTACCTCCCTGGTATTTGATCATTTTCATGGCCGGGACGTCCGTTTCGCCATCCCCGACATAGATCATCCTGGAAAAGGGTATCGGTCTTTGCTCGTAAGGGATGAATTTATTGATCTGTGAATTGTCATACGAATTGATGATGCCCTTATTGATACGGAAAAGGTACTGTGTCTTGTTCGTGTAATTGATGGCCAGTGCCGGCCAGATGGCCACCCGGTCCTTGTCAAAGATGAATCCTGAAGCGAAAATATATTTGAAATATCCGGCAATGGAAGTCCCCTGGATAATTTCCCGTACACCGGAGGAGATGATATAATGCTCTATAAAAACACCCTGCGCTTCGGCAAAGGCATTGATCCTGTCAAAATAGGTTTTCACACCCTTGAAAAAAGTGATCTTCCTGCCATGTTCACTCAGGGCATCCCTTGTAATGGGAATCCCTTTTCCTTTCGCCTTTTCAAGCATGAGTTGCATATAGGTCAGGATCTGGTCGGCATCGTGATCGCGTGCAATGCTGTCTGATTCGGCCCAGAATTCCGATTTATCCAACCCAAGTTCGGGGATAAATGAATGTTCCTGCATATTGCCCGGGGCGAGTGTGCCGTCGAAATCGTAGGCGATGGCGATATGGGGTTTGTTTTCCGTCATTTACTATACGATTTGGAATAAACGAGTCAAAGGTAAAGTTATCCATCGGACAATGGATGTAAAAGGATCAGCCCGTCGAGCACAACGCAGCAATGGATTCGATTTATCTGAATGATTATATGTCCCTCCTGTGAAAAAAAGACGGCTGCCGGACCTGATTATTTTTTTGAGGCCCTTTTCCGGCCCTGGCCGTTCGCTTTTTTCTTGATCCTGACATAGATCAGTTTGTATTTGCCCTTGGGGCTCTCACGTTGCTCAATCTCAAAATTCCCGATGGAGTGGATGAGCGGGGTTAGTTTTTCGAATCCGTAATTCCTGGAATCGAAGTTAGGCTGTTTTTTCTGGAGCAGGTTCCCTACATCTCCCATGAATGCCCAGCCGTCGTCATCTTCCAGGTCGGAGATGGTGGAAGATATCAGGCGGATCTCCTTTTTGGTGATCTTATCCACCGTACTTTTTGTGCCGGATATGCTTCCTCCGCTACCGGAATCTTCATCGGCCCTGCTTTTCAGGATCTCGATATAAATGAACCGGTCGCAGGCCACGATGAACGGATCGGGAGTCTTTTTTTCCCCGATACCGATCACCATCATGCCGGCCTCACGCAGTCGGGTGGCGAGACGGGTAAAATCACTGTCGCTCGAAACCAAACAAAAGCCGTCCACCCTGCCGGAATAGAGGATATCCATGGCATCGATAATCATGGAGGAATCGGTAGCATTCTTACCGGTCGTGTAGCTGTATTGCTGGATGGGTGTGATGGCGTTTTCCAGCAGTATGTTTTTCCATTTCGTAAGGTGGGGTTTGGTCCAATCCCCGTAAATTCTCTTGATGGTCGGGTTGCCGTATTTGGCGATCTCCTCCATCATTTCCTTGATATATCCTGACGGAATGTTGTCACCGTCGATCAGGACCGCAAGCTTTAGGTCGGTGGTCATAAATTGAATTTAGTGTATTTGCAAAGCTAATATGGGTTTGGCCGTAAAAACCAATAATTCCTTACCTGATGACCTTCACCTGTTTGGCAACCGGACCCTGTTTCCCTTTTTCCACTTCGAAGGTGACCAGGTTTCCTTCTTTGATCTCTTCGAGGGTATCGGTAGTATGCACGAAGATGCTCTGCCCGGTCTCCGCTTCCCGGATGAAACCAAACCCTTTGGCATCATTGAAAAAGCTGACGGTACCCTGTCGAACTGAATCCACTTCCTCCTCGCTCTTCTTGGGCACACTTACCTCAATATCCTCGGCTTTCACTTCCTCTTTGGGATGTTCCGGTGGTTCTGAAGTGATATTTCCGAATTCATCCACATAAGCGATCATGTCATCCAGATCAGTGGTTTTGTCGTTTTCCTTTTTAGCCTGCCTTTTCTTCTCCTTCTCCTGCCTTTTCTTTTCTTTTCTTTTCTTAACTTCTTTTTTACCGTATGTTTCTCTAGATCTTCCCATCTATATACTGATTGCTTTTGTATTAAATATATTTTGTAACTGGTATTATTTCATTCCGGATGGTAGCCCTTCCGCCTTTGCTTGAGTAAAAAAATACCCACTCCGACCAACGGCAGGAGTGGGTTTACTTTGAGCTATATTTCAATACGGAAATACTCAGTGTTCGCTAACAACTGTCGTTACCTGAAAAGCTACCGGACCTTTGTCGCCCTGCTTTACCTTAAATTGTACCTGCTGGTCTGATTCAAGCCCGATAAAAGGACTTTCCAAACCTGAGCGGTGTACAAATATGTTTGTTTTATCAGAGGTTTCGATGAAGCCATAACCTTTGACCTCATCGTACCATTTTACCTTTCCTTTTTCCATTATTCCTAGTACTTTCTAAAGTCTTCTTTTTTGGGTCTCGCCTCATTGACGATCATTTCCCTGTTTTCAAGCATGGTTCCATTCAGTTTTTCAATGGCCTCTTTGGCTTCGTCATCATTATCCATGGTCACAAATCCGAATCCTTTGCTTCTGCCATTAAACTTGTCAGTAATTATTTTAACAGAGCTTACTGCACCAAACTCTGCGAAAACGCTCTCGAGGGCGCTTTCATCAACCCTGTAATTCAGGTTGCCTACGTAAATGTTCATTGTAAAAAAATTAAATTATTCTAATTGATAGCCCCTTTGTTTAGAAACTCAAAACTTTGTTAACCAGTGATATACATCGAAATGGAGCCCAATGGTTTAGGATTGTGAACTGACAAAATTGCTATCAAATTGTTACTGTTGGATTTAAAAAGGTGAGCTGAAATTGACTAAGCGATTAAAAATGGTTAGTAAACTGGCGCGCAAATTTTCAAATCAAAACTTTTGCAAAGGTAAGCTTTTATCTAATGCAAATCTAACTTGTTGATTTTCCAGTCTTTTAAATGCATCATTCTGTAAAGGATCAATCAAAGCGGTGGTTAACCTCATTGGGTTCGATATGGATGGTGGCATAAAGCCCCATGTGCTCATGCAGCAGGTTCTCGATCCGTGTGGCGATGGCATGTCCTTCCATGATACCCATTTTCTGATCCAGCTTGATATGAAAGGTGATCTCCTTGTGGGAAATGTAATTGTGAAGATGATAATGGTGTGGATTGAGATCCCCTTCCCCCATTGAGGCAATGAGTGATTCGATCTTTTTGAGCAGTACGGGGTCAGGTTTTTCTCCCAGCAGTTTATTGGCGGCTTTCATGATGATATCATATACGACATAGAAGAGCATCACCGCGATCAGGATGCCCAGCACGCTGTCGATCCACCAGAAATATCCCCCCAAAAAAATACCGGCCAGTACCACTACAGATGAAATGGCATCTGTGCGATGATGCCATCCGTCTGCTTTTACCGCCATGTTGTCGGTCTTCCGGCCGAGGTAGAAGGCATATTGTGCCAAACCCTCATTCACCAGGATGGAAATAACGGTAATGGTAATGGCGATCCAGCCGAAATCCGCCGATTCGTGATTGTCCAGCTTCCGGATCGATTCCAGCAGAATATCGTAGGCAATGACACCCAAAATAAACCCGATCAGGATAGAAGCGATCAATTCCCAGCGGCCATGACCGAATGGGTGTTCCTTGTCAGGTTTCTTGGTGGATAAACGGGCAGCCAGGATGACAACAACGGAACTGATTGTATCGGACAGCGAGTGCCATGCATCGGCAGTCAGGGCAATGGAATGGGAAATGATCCCGGCCCATATTTTCAGCGCAAACAGCCCGATATTGACTACGATGGACACAACACCTTCGCGGTAACCTGCCTTTTCTTTATTCATGGATGTTTTACCCTGTCTTTCTTCAAAGGTAGTGATTAGTTAAGGATAGCGAAAAAAGAAATTTAGAGCAGGTTTTGCAGGTAATCCTGTTCACTGGACTGTTCAATTGCTAACTTCGAACGTCTTCAGCATGTTTTTGTCTGACGTATTGGGTACCTCGGATATCAGTGCATAGCGACCCGGGTTCAGGTGTGCACTGAAATAACCCGTACTGCCTTCAGGCATATCATTCACACCGCCAAGGAAAGTAAATCCTTCAGGAGAGGGAGTTATCAGCCCTTCGGGATCTAACCAGTTCATCCATTTTTCGAGGACAGCCAGGTCTGCATGCTCGTCCAGCTTCACCAGGTTGACATCATGCCCTACGAAATTTTCATGCACAATCTGGTCCTTGAAATGAACAGCAAAGGTCTGGCGGCCTTTGCTGACTTTTCCGTCGACAGTTATACCTTCTGTGCTTGAGATTTCGATCTTTACATCTGCCTTTGGAGGTGATTGTCCGGTACTGTCGGCTGTCACAATGAGCTTCTTTACCATGCCCATTACAGAATGGAAAATGCCATTCTGCATTTTAACATAACATTCCACTACATAATAACCCGGTTCCAGTTTCAGGGTGGTCATTGCTGTATCACCCGGTGAAATCAGGCCTGACCCTCCTGAAAAGACAACCTTGGAGAACCATTCCGGCACCTGGCCAAAAGCGGCACCAGCCGCTTCGGGTTTCCCTGCGTTGATCAGGTCCATCCCTTCCTGGAAGGGGGGCAGGATTTCCTTTTCTCCGTCTTCAATGGTTTTTCCTTCAGGATACTTGTCGAGCAGGAAAAAATGGGTTTCATAGGACTTGTTGACATACCTGAAGGTTTGCCATCCTGACTGTATGGTATCAGGCATCTGGAAATCCATGGTCTCGGTAATAATCTCCACAGCATGGTCCCTTTGCCCTATTTTTGCTTTTTCTTTTTCATTTTTCCTGACCTGAGTGTCGCATCCAGGGCTGCCAAGAAGCCCTGTTAGGATCAGTAAAACGGAAAGTTTTTTTAAAATTAGCAGGTGGTTTTTTTCTTTATTATTCATGATTTGTTAGGATTTTACCCCTATCATAAGATAATTTACTGGATTCTTTGCTGATGGGACGGCCTTTAACAGAAAATTAACATTGTATGGATCGCTCAGATTGTAATGACCAGCTTTCCCTTCGCTTTGCCTTCCCCGAGTAATTGTATTGCTTTGGCGGTTTCTTCAAGCGGAAATTGTTGGTCAATAACTGGTTTGATAATTCCCTCCTTGTAAAGATCCCCCAAAACTTTAAGATCATCGGCGTTAGGCTTATGCATCACAAGCCCAACCTTTTTGCCGCCTTTCCTGTTTTTCAGTGGTCCGATGAGCGGGATCTGTAAGATCGTTGAAACAGCACCCCCAATTACTCCCATTTTACCCTTCTTCTCCAATGCGCGGTAGTAACAGCTAATCGGCCTATTGGCTGCTACATCGAGGATCAGGTCATACTTGTCACCCCGGCGAATAAAATCTGACTTACGGTAGTCAATGACATGATCTGCCCCCAACTCCTTCAGCATACCCAGCTTTTCTTCACTGTCCACGCAGGTTACCCGGGCACCGTTATGTTTGGCCAATTGTAGCGCGAGGGTACCGACACCCCCGCCGGCTCCGTTAAGCAATATTTTCTGTCCCGCTTTTGGCCCGCCTGCCCAACGCAGTCCCTGGAGCGCGAGCACTCCCGCCTGGGGAAGAGCTGCCGCTTCCGTAAAGTCCATTTTAGCGGGTTTCCTGGCCAGAAGACTTTCGGGGACGCAAACATATTCCGCGAAAGCACCGAAACCGATGCCGGATATATCCCCAAATACCTCATCCCCCGGTGTAAAGCGTGTAACCCTTGCGTCTGCTTTTTCCACAGTGCCTGCGATATCAGATCCAATGATGTTGTATTTCGGGCGAAGTAACCCAAACATCAACCGGTAGATGTAAGGCTTTCCGGTCAGCAGGTCCCAGTCCCAGGAATTGACCGAAGCGGCATGAACTTTAACAAGTACCTCATTTTCAGCTGGCACCGGCTTTTTCACCTGTTCGGGTCTGAGCTCGGAGGGGGATCCGTAGTGATGGTAGACAATGGCGTGCATTTTCATTTGATGACATCAGTTTTTGGTGTGTTGTTTTTGTGAAAATTCTTTGGTTTATATGAACAAATATAAGGCAATACGGAACCTATTCCTCCGTGGCCTTCCTCAGGATATTCGCTATAACCGGACGTTCGGAACGAAGATATTCATAGTCCAGTTCCAGACCCAGGGGGCCGAGTGTTTTCTCAAAATAGTCATAAATACCCTCTACGGCTTCAAATGGAGCTTCCACCGATTCCAGTGGAGTGGAACCGGCATTATTTCGCAAAGCAGGATCTGCCCCATGATCCAGGAGCGCCCTGACGATATCGGTGTGGCAAAAGAAGGCAGCAGAGTGCAGGGCGGTTGAGCCTTCGAAATTTTTCAGATTCACTTCTGCACCGGCATCCATCAGCATCAAAGCAGCTTCGGTCTTGCCTAAAACTGCAGCGGTGATCAAAGGGCTTGATCCGCCTGAGGGTTCGCGTGCGTTCAGATCAGATCCGGTGGCGATATGTTGCCGGATGGCCTGGAGGTTATTCTGGATGACGGCCATATGAAGTCCGACATCTGGGGTCGTTTGCACCACTTCCTGTGTTGAGGGCTTCATTTTATCTACTGCTTTGCTATCTTTTACTACATAAAATGCGATGGTAAGAAGCAAGGCGGCCGGCAGGGCCAACTTTGGAAATAACGGCTTATTGAACAGTTTGCGGATCGTCCTGCGATAACCTGAAATGAGGAGATTACTGGCCAGGTAAGCCGACAGCGTCAAAATCAGGAATTTGACAAATGCAGGAATAGAAAAGTGCAGCAACGGCAGGGCGATCAGACCGATAACCACCACATGGATGATATAGACAGAATAGGAGTTAGTGTTCAACTCCTCCATCCACCAGCTGGTCTTGTTCAGGCTGAAACGGAAAGCGTATAGCAGGACATACAGCAGGCTGAGCATGGATAACAACATGCTTCCGTAATACACAACTCTGTCGGCAAAAGGAGAAATAAAGTAGAAGTTCCTTGCAGGGTCTACCAGGTTGAAGAAGAGATTCAGTGCAGTGCCGGTAAAAACGGTCAGCGAGAGGGTAAGAGCCACATTCACCCAGATATATTGCTTTTTGTTTTTTCGGCCAGATTCAAAAATATTCAACTTGTACGTCAGTGAGCCTAACAGGAAGACCATGAAGTATATCAGCAGCCGGTCATTCTGGAAATGGAGAAGGGGTGAATGATACCAACCCCTGAGGTCCAGTCCGAAGATCAGCAGGCTGTATGCCAATCCAATTAAGAAAGTAAGCACAATACCGGTCTTCATGGATAACTTAAAGGAAAGCAGGTTGGCCCGGTACAGCAACAGGTAAATTACCTGGAAAAGGAATAAAACGGGAAGGAACCACAGCCAGTTTTGAACGGGGTTATCGGCGAAGTAAAACATATTGCCTCCACTACGTTCAAACAGGTGGAAATAGGTGTACCAGGCTTCCTGAGGCAGCCCCCTGGCATAGAGGAATATTGCCTTATAGGCCGGAATGAGTGTGAATACAGCCACCAGCCACGGAACCATGATCCGTTTGAATTTGCTCCGCAGGAAGTCCCAGGAACTTTTCTTTCCGACGGAACGGGGAATGAAATAGCCGGATATAAAGAACAGGGTGAACATTACAATGATGTCGAGGTACATCCGGATGAGCCCGATGCCATTGGCTTTATCTGGATCACTTACGATCCATGAATACTCCAGAACAGATTCATAGACAAGTCCCGAGTGAATGACCACTACCAGGAATATCATGAATGTTCTCAGGTTATCGAGGAAAAAGACGCGTGTTTTCATGGCTTTACAGTTTAAAAAATTCTATGGTGTAAAGGTCCTTCAAAGGGTGATGCATAACCAATCAATCATGCAGCAGATCCTGTAAGTTTTGACGCAGCGATATCAATTATGATGTATTACTGAAAATGTTGATGCAAATAATTCGTATTTTCGGAATTACGAAATGCCTGTCATGCCCGATCGCCTGCCGCTTGATAATGATTTTATAAGGAAGATACATCATATCATTTCCGAGAACATCACGAATGAGCAGTTTGGCGTTTCGGAATTATCGGCCCGGGTAGGGATGAGCCGGTCGAACCTGTTGCGGAAGCTGAAAAAGCTCTCCGGTCTTTCCGTAAGCCAGTTCATCAGGCAGGTGCGGCTGGAAAAAGCTGCGGAATTGCTGCAGGATGAGGAGATGACCGTTTCTGAGATTGCCTACCGGGTTGGGTTTAGCAGCCCATCCTATTTCATTAAATGTTTCCATGACCACTATGGTTATCCACCCGGGGAGGCAGCGAAGAATGCCGGGGATTTGCAGGAAGAGCCAAATGATGAGCCCGGCAAAAAA
>JARRQC010000052.1:13866-23665 GCA_037382165.1 bacterium
AAAAAACAGGATATCAATCTTTCTGTGGCCGGCACTTTCCCTGATTGTTCTGCTTCTTTTTATTGCTTTTTTCATCAATCCATTCGCATTACGGGATAGAGGGAATGAAAAATCGATTGCTGTGCTACCGTTTAAGAATGATAGCCGGGATTCGTCAAACCTCTATCTTATCAATGGACTGATGGAGTCTATTTTAAACAACCTTCAGCAAATTAAAGACTTGCGGGTGATCAGCCGGACATCGATGGAAAAATACCGGGAGGCTACCAAATCCATACCTGAGATCGCGGCAGAACTGGATGTACAGTATTTTGTTGAAGGCAGCGGTCAGAAGGTCGGAGACCAGGTTCTGCTTAATATCCAGCTCATTGACGCCCAAACGGACCATCACCTGTGGTCCGAGCAATTCGAGAGGAAAGTTACAGACATTTTTATGCTGCAGCAAGAAATTGCCCGCCAGATCGCGGAACATGTGAAGGTCACGATCACTCCCGAGGAAGCGGAGCGCATGGAAAAGGCGCCCACGCAAAACCCGGTGGCATATGATTATTTCCTTCAGGGACTGGATTTACTTTACCAGGGTAATAACGGGTTGTTGCCTGATGCGATTGCACGCTTCCACAAGGCCCTGGTTCATGACAAGTCCTTTGCGAGGGCGTATGCCGCCATTGCAATCTCTTATTATTCGCTGGATGAGGGTCAGATCATGAAAGTCTATGCAGATTCGATCAACAAGTATGCCGACCAGGCGTTGTTGTATGATCATCACCTTGCCCAGAGCCTGATAGCCAAGGCATTGTTTTATATGAATACAGAGGCTTTTGACCTGGCCATCCCCTATTTTGAGAAAGCGTTGGAATACAATCCCAATTCCGCCCTGGTGATCGGCTTTTTGACGGACTATTATGTCAACCGGGTTCCCGATACGGAAAAATACCTGGAATATGCACTGAAGGGTGTAAGTCTCGATATCCATGCCCATGATTCAATAACGGCAAGTTTTATTTACCTGCATCTCAGCAATGCTTTTATCCAGTCCGGTTTCGAGGAGGAAGCTGAAAAGTATATTGAACTTTCCCTGGACTATTTCCCCGGCAATATGTATTCGGCCTATGTGAAGCCTTATATTCAATATACAAAGCACCGGGACCTTGAAAGATTATTGCAGGAATTGATTGACGTTCTTGAAAAGTATCCCGACAATCCGGACATTTTGCAGGAAGTGGGTAAAGTATATTACTATTTGGGCAACTACCAGGAATCATTTACCTTCTATCGCAAGTTCAATCAAATAAAAAAGGCTTATCAGCTGAATATTTATCCCGGTGAAAATGCCAAAATAGGGTTTGTTTATGAAAAGGTGGGAAGGGAAGCAGAGTCAATGGAGCTTTTTGCCGCTTACAAGGAATATGCGGAAAAGGACCGGTCCGTATACCGTGATTTAAGCCTTTCGGCCTATTATGCATGGCAGGGTGATTCGGAAAAGTCAATGGAATATATGGAAAAATTCGCCCAAAGGGAGCATTACCATTATTGGATCATCCTTTTCCTCGATATGGACCCTCTTTTTGAAAAGGTAAAAAACCTGCCGGCTTACCGGGAAAATCTCAAAAGGATAGAGAAGAAATTCTGGGAATACCACCGGGAGATAGAGCGTACATTAAAAAATAAGGAACTTATTTAGATATCCCAGGAAATGATCGCTGCAGACTGTAGGGTTGTCAGTGGTCATTTCTCCCTTATGTTTCGAGGAATTAATATACTTTATGAGTAACTTTAACAGTCAAATCCGGTATCCCGAAACGCCTCTTCAAACGTTTAGGTAGCATCATGCGACTGAAGACCAAAATGTTGCTTTCCATTCTGATCACCACTTCCGTGGTCTATACAGGCGCCATTGGTTTCATCAGCATACGTTACCGGACGATGGCGCTGGAAAACGCCAAAGAGCTTGCTAGCAGTACGGTCAGGGAATATGCCCGGTCAGTCGAAAGGTCGCTGAATGAGGAGATGGCAACGGCCAGGGCCATGGCGCAGGTTTTTACAGGTTACGAAAGCCTTTCAGCCGAGGAAAGGGATATCTTCTATCCAGAATTCCTGGAGAACATACTTATCAGTAATCCCAGGTATATTGCTGTTTTCCTGCAATGGGAACTTCAGGCCATAGATCCCGGATACAACAAACCCTTCGGACGTGTAAGGTATGCTGCGAACCGCCTGCCGGACAAAATACAAAAAGGCAAAAGAGAGATCCGGTGGATCACCGATACCCTTGACCTCGAAGGTGACGATACGGCAGGCATTTATTACCAGTGTAAGTCTACTGGTAAAGCACTCATCACCAATCCATACTTCTATTCCTACAATATCGAGGAGGCGCTTCCGTCAGATGTTCCTGTAACCGCGGAAGACGTACTCGAATCGACCATCATCTTCCCCATATTCAGGCAGGGGAAATATGTCGGGATGACAGGAATGGACATCCCGCTGAATTCATTTCAGGAAATCATCGAACAGATTAAACCGTTCAAGGATAGTTATTCCTTTCTTGTAGCCAACAACGGCAGTTTTGTTGCACATCCCATCCTCAGAAAGGTCCACGGTTCTATCACGGAGGTAGATTCAGTCTTCGCCCGAAAAGAAGAGTTGCTTCAAAATATTGAAATTGGTCGCCCCTTTTCGTTCATTGATCTGGATTCCACGCAGCGGAAGGTCTTTGTTAGCATGGTCCCGGTTCAGATCGGAGAAACGGGAACACCCTGGGCTATGGGAATAGCCGTCCCGGTGGACCTGATTGAGAAAGAAGCCCTGGCCAATTTTTATATTGCTGTCTTGGTCGGATTCCTCGGGCTTATTGTCCTTGCCGTGGTCATCTGGATCATTTCGGGAAACATCATCCGGCCATTAAAGGATACGACGGAGGTCTTGAAAAAACTTGCCAGGGGTTCGGTTGAAGAATCCATGGTCCAGAAGATCAGGACCCGTGATGAGATCGGTGAGATGACCGCCTCGGCCAACACCCTGGTACAATTCCTGAAGTCCACTGCAAAATTTGCGGGACAGATCGGGGAAGGCAATCTGGAGGCCGGTTACCAACTGTTAAGCGATGAAGATATGCTGGGTCATGCATTGATCGAGATGAGAAACAAGCTCAAGGATTCCAATAAGAAGATCAGTGCGCAATCACAAGCACTGATGGAAAAGAACCATGAACTCGAAAAACTATCCATTGTTGCCCGTGAGACTGACAATGCAGTGATCATCATGGATGCCGAAGGCAACCTGGAATGGGTAAATGAAGGGCTGACAAGGATGTATGGCTACACTTTCGATGAATATATTCATGAACGGGGCAGAAGTTTTTTTGAAGTCAGCACCAACCCGGATATCCGGAAACTCTTTGAAGAATGTATGACCCATGGTAAAGCCATCCACTATGTATCAAGGAATATCCATAAGTCGGGTGAAGTATTCTGGGCACAAACCACCCTTACCCCGGTCTTATCGGATAATAACGAAGTAAGAAAATTGGTTGCCATCGATTCAGATATCACAAAACTCAAGCAGGCGGAAGAAGAGATAAGCAATTATGCGAAAAAAGTTGAAAAACAAAGGGATACACTGGAGGAACTCAATGCAACGAAAGACAGGTTCTTCGCCATTATTGCCCATGACCTCAAAAACCCGTTTGCCGCTTTGCACTCGATGATAGATACCATTTACCGCGATTATGCCAGTTTCGACGAACAGGAACGCATTTTCTACATGGAACATATCCGGTCTATTGCCAACCGGATCTACAACCTGTTGGATAACCTGCTCCTCTGGGCCACTTCCCAGACCGGAAGGATCAGTTTCAGGAAGGAGATCTTTGAGATCAGTGAACTTGTCAGTGAGAACGTAAGACTGGCCATGCCGAAATATTCACATCATGAGAGTTATGTGGAGATCGAAGCACAGGCCAAAAACGGAAACGGGAAGGAACATATCGTTGAGGTATCGGTAAGGGACCACGGGATCGGGATAAACGACGATATGCTGGAAAACCTTTTCCGTATTGATAAGAACCCTTCTACACGCGGGACGGATGACGAAAAGGGCAGCGGCCTGGGTCTCATCCTTTGTAAGGACTTTGTCATAAAGAATGGCGGCAGGATCTGGGTAGAGAGCGAAGAAGAAGGGGGCAGCGTTTTCCGATTTACCATCAGGCAGCATGAGGTGTGACCGGTAACTGTCTGATTTAATTGGTTCCTTTGCAGGGTGCGATGCGCAGCGTATAAGTTGTTCCATCAAGACGCTTTTCAAGGGTTATGCCAGTCCCTTAAGAACTTAAAAAAACATAAAACACCCAAGCGTCCGGGATGATTTGCCCTGTGATTCAGATAATTGACTTACCTTTGCCGCTGCAAAATCCACGGAACATACGGATAATTTCGCGCCTCCGCACAATTCACCACTATTTTTCTGGGATTGCTAAACAAACATAAACGTTTGGTATTCAATTTATACAAAACATTAATCCCAAGGAAATCCAACCATGACATTTGAAGAGATGAATCTGCGCGAAGAGATCTTGCGCGCAATCGAAAAACTGGGTTTTACGGAACCTACCCCTATTCAGCAAAGGACCATACCGGTCATACTTAATTCCGACAGGGACCTGGTCGCCCTGGCGCAGACCGGCACAGGCAAGACAGCGGCATTCGGTCTTCCGCTTGTCCAGCTTACCGATAGAAAAGAAAATCACATACAGTCGATCATACTTTGTCCCACCCGGGAGCTATGTATGCAGATCAGCAGCGATATGCGGTCATTTACACAATTTGTACCCGGTTTCAAGACGGTCGCTGTTTACGGAGGGGCAGATATCCGAAGCCAGATCAGGCAGTTGAATGAAGGCTGCCAGGTTGTAGTAGGTACCCCGGGAAGGGTGCTGGACCTTATCAATCGTAATGTGCTGAAGCTTTCGAAGATAAGATGGGTGGTACTGGATGAGGCGGATGAAATGCTCAATATGGGTTTCAAGGAGGATTTGAACGCTATCCTTTCTCAAACGCCGCAAGAAAAGCGTGTATTGCTTTTTTCAGCCACCATGGCCAAAGAGGTTCGAAATATCGCCAGCAGGTATATGCGGGATCCTGAAGAAGTATCTGTCGGAGGCCGCAACCAGGGTGCTGAAAATGTTCGTCATGAATACTACACAGTAGATGCACGCGATCGTTATGCTGCCTTGAAGCGTATTGCCGATTATTACCCTAATATATATGGCATCGTATTCTGCCGAACCCGGAGGATAACCGGTGAGATCGCTCAAAAGCTTATCGCGGACGGTTACAATTCCGATGCTTTGCATGGGGAACTTTCACAGGCGCAGCGTGATCATGTGATGAATCGTTTCCGTCAGAAACAGATACAGTTGCTGATCGCCACAGATGTTGCAGCCCGTGGATTGGATGTGAATGATCTTACCCATGTCATCAATTATGACCTGCCCGATGACAATGAGGTGTATATCCACCGTACCGGCCGAACGGCAAGGGCAGGGAAGAGCGGTTTGGCCATTTCCATCATTCACCGGCGTGAACAGAAGAAGATGCGTGACATCGAGAAAATGAGCGGTAAGAAGTTCACGGCAAAGAAAGTTCCTACCGGAATAGAAATTTGTGAAAAACAATTATTCAACCTGGTAGACCGGGTGGAAAACGTGGAAGTGGATGAGAATCAGATCGCCCCGTTTCTGGAGGTGGTGAATAAAAAACTTTCCTGGTTAAGCCGGGAGGATCTCATCAAACATTTTGTATCTGTCGAATTCAACAGGTTCCTCTCCTATTACAAAAACACAAAAGACCTGGAGGTTTCTGAAGAGAAAAGACAAACAAAAAGCAAAAGCAAAAAGAAGAACAGGGAAAAAGGGCCGGACAATCGTTTTGAAAAGCTTGTCATCAATATCGGGCGCCGGGAAGGTATCGATCCCACCTCATTGATGGACCTTATGAATGAGCAAACACAAAATCATTCCATCCGTTTTGGGAAGATTGACATACGAAACCGGTCCACCACATTTGAAGTGGAAGGGCAATTCAGTAATCTGATTTTCCGGGCATTCAAACAAACAGCCCTGGATGATATCCCGATAAAGATTACAAGGGAAGAGCGCAAATTCAAGAATAAAAAGAACAAGAAATACAAGACATGAGCAAAGTAGATAAAATGTCCTCCGGGAAGTCCTGGCAAAAAGTTATAACAAAATATAACCGGCCCGATCTGTCAAAAAGCACATGGCAGCTGATCAATTCTTTGGGAGGTTACCTGGCATTATGGGTTCTGATGGTCTTTACCCTGAGCATTTCCTTCTGGCTGACATTGCCTTTGATTTTCATTGCCGCTGGTTTCCTCATCCGGGTGTTTATCATCTTTCATGATTGCGGACACGGATCATTCTTTGCATCAAGAAAAATGAATGTCATTGTAGGTAAGGTATGTGGTATACTTGCCTTTACTCCTTATGACCGCTGGACCGACAATCACCGTAACCATCACAAAAACGTGGGTAATCTTGATAAACGGGGAGAGGGGGATGTATGGACGTTAACGGTCAGGGAATACCAGGAACGAACCGCCTGGCAAAAATTCACCTATCGCTTATTCAGGCATCCTCTTTTCCTGATCCTGATCGGTGGTCCGTTTAATTTTTTGGTCCTTCACAGGTTTACTGCCCGCCGAATGACAAAGAAGCAAAAAACCAACATCTATTTTACCAATGTGATCTTGTTGTTTCTGGCCACAGGCGTAAGTTTGTGGATCGGCTGGCAGACTTTTCTTCTGATCCAGGTCCCTGTCGTCAGTTTAGCGGCCGTTGGAGGGATATATCTCTTTTACCTGCAGCATCAGTATGACGATGTGATCTGGCGTCGTAATGAAGATTGGGACTATCAGGAACTGGCCTTGCATGGCAGTTCATTCTTCAAGTTACCAGCGGTTTTGAGATGGTTTACAGGGAACATTGGTTTTCATCATGTGCACCACCTGGGCCCGACCATACCGAATTACAACCTGTTAAAATGCCATGAGGAAAATCCCTTGTTTCATGAAGTGGAGCCCATCACATTATTCAAGAGCCTCCACTCACTCAAACTTCGGCTTTGGGATGAAGAACGGCAACAGATCGTCTCTTTCAGGGGATTGAAAACAAGTTGACCAAAGACACTTTGCCGCCCGGTTAGGCTGGAATTACCATATTGAAGCCTTCCGCCTGGTTTTTCTATGATTTATGAATCAAAAAAATACCCACGCCATGGTGGGTATTTGACTAATGAGGATATATATGATGGATGAATTATTTTTCTGCTGTATACTCATTCATCGAATTTGAAGCGATTTCAGATGTGTTGAAAGGAATATCATCCACATAGGCTTCTTCTTCAAAGTGATAGTTTTCGTTCATGGAACGTTCGAAGCGGGTCTGCTCAGCTATGGCTTCCGTGTTGAACGGGATATCGTCGATGTAAGCTTCCTCTTCAAAATCATATACTACCTGCATGGCCGGAGTTTCTGCAGGAGGGTTGGTTTCCAGGTCTGCTCCGAGGGCCATGAAACTGGCGAGAAGTATGATAAGGAAACTGTAAATGGATGCAGTAACGGTCAGTGATTGGGCTAGTGTTTTCATGACATTGATTTTAAACAAATTCTAGAGCTAAATTACAGTGATATGAGCCCCGGGTAAAGGCTTAATCGGCGAATAGGGGAGGGTGGTCGGTGAATGGGGAATGCCGGAAGGAAATAAGGGAAATATGTGAATGAGAAGATGGGGGTTGCATTGGTTGCTGAAGATGCAGTTGTTGCAATTGTTCAATACACTGTCACTCCTTTGCGGGACTCAAAATTGTCAATTCTGTATGTGGAATGTGAGATTTGAAATGGAGATTTTAAACACTTCTAGACTGAAGACTATAGATTACAATTAAATGTAGCGATGTAAATGAGGCCCACTTTCTCCGGGACTCCACTCTCAGCTTATCAGCTTATAACCCACACCATGTACCGTCAGAATGATCTTCGGATTGTTGGGATCCGGTTCGATCTTTTGGCGAAGTTTCAGGATGAAATTGTCGACAGTCCTGGAGGAGGGTATATAATCGGCACCCCAGACATTATCAAGCAAATCATCCCGGGAGACCACTTTATTGCGGTTTTGCCAGAGATAATGCATGAAGTCAAATTCCTTATGTGTAAGTTTTACCGCTTCACCATCCTGAAAAGCCTCATAATTGGGGAAATTGAAGGTAAGTTTTCCAATCGTTACCCTTTCTGCATCACTGTTTTCTTCCGGAGGCAAAGCCCGCCTCAGCACCGCCTTTATCCTCGCAAACAGCTCCCGGAGACTGAAAGGTTTTGTCAGGTAATCATCTGCTCCCAGTTCCAGCCCCAGCACTTTGTCAATCTCTTCCCCTTTGGCAGTCAGCAGGATGATAGGGGTGGAGATCCCTTCTTTCCGGACTGCGCGACAGATGTCAAAGCCGGAGATATGGGGAAGCATGACATCTAAAAGTACCAGGTCATAGGTGTTATTCAGTATCTTGTCCAGGCCGGTCTTTCCCTCTTCAGCCGTATCTACCGCATAACCTTCTATTTCCAGGTTATCTTTTAAGCCGCTTAGCATGGCGGCCTCATCTTCAACAATTAGTATTTTTTGCATGACATAAAGTTAACTTGATTTCACCGGAAGATGAAGGGTGAACCGGCTCCCCTCACCTGATTTACTTTTCAGGCTGACGCTTCCTCCGTGGGCTTCCATAATATGCTTTACAATACTCAGGCCGATACCCGAACCTTTGGCCTGGTGGGCCAGGTTGCCGCGTGTGACACGGTAGAACTTGTCAAAGACCATCTTCTGGTCCTTATCTTCTATGCCTACCCCGTAATCCTTAACGGAAACGAAAACGGTATTGTGACCCTTACCCGTCTCAATATCAATTTGCTTTTTATCAATGCTGTATTTGATGGCATTATCGATCAGGTTGATCATGGCATCGGTGAGAGCCTCACGGTCAGCGATGATCGCAGGCAGGTTTTCGGCCGGCTGGTAATTACAGGTGAATCCTTTATTTTTAAAGTGGTGTTGGTAGGTGTCAAGGGTCTGCGTGACGAGTTCATTCAGGTCCGTCTCTTCAAATTTGTAGGAACGTTTACCGCTCTCGATCCTGGAGAAATTCAGGATCTTGTTGACAATACCGGAAAGCCGGTTGGTTTCTGTATTGATGATCCTGTAATATTCCTTTTTCTTCTTTTCATCCTTGATCCGATCCATCTCAAGGGTCTCGGAATACATGTTGATCACAGCCAGCGGCGTTCTGATCTCATGGGATACATTGGAAATGAATTCAGATTTGATTTGCGTGAGACGTACCTGCTGCCGTATGCTGCGATAAACAAAAACAGCTGCCAGGATAAGGATGGCATCCATCAGCAGGATCAGCCACAAGTTGAAGTTGGTCCGCTGCTGGACAAGGTCTTCAATGGTCTCCCCTCTCAACTGGATGCCCAGGTGATAATCAGGCATAAGCCACAACTCTTTCATGTGCCTGATATCCTTCTCTTCATCCTCATAGAGGACATTGGAATATACTTCCCTTCCTGTCGATACATCGAAGACGGATATGTAGAACTTATCCTGGGCGACCGATTGTATCTTGGGACCCAGGTTTTCCGCCGTAAATTTTTCAGAATTCACCACGATTCCGCAGATCCCCTTTTCCTTTTGAGAAGCGTTGTAGGCAAACAGGAAAAGGCTTTTATTGGG
>JARRQC010000053.1:0-10937 GCA_037382165.1 bacterium
AACGGAATTCCTTTATAAACTCTTAATCCATTCTCTATGGTCCCTTGCACAATGCCCTGTTCCACTTTTACCTGTTCCGGTGGAAGAGAGGGCGTCGAACATGAACAAATGATCAGCACTGTGATTACCGCGATCTAAAAGTTACGTCTTTTCATGTCAATCCAGATTCTTATTTTACCATGTCAGTCGGTTCTCCACAAATTTGGGAGGAACCTGTAGTACAGCAGATTCCGCCAGGTGCCCCAGTCATGTCCTCTGTGTCCGCCTACATAATAGTCATATTCAATATTGTGATTTTTCAGGGCATCAACCAATCCTTGTACCCGATTGTTAAAGAATCCGGTCGCTTCTTTAGCGCCTTGCCCTATAAAAAGGTAATCAACTTTATCATTGACATCTGGATCATTAAGGAAATGAGCAAGGGTTTCTTCAGCATTCACATCCCCGGCGCTGAGTATCCCGAAAGAGGCAAACAGGTCGAGCGACCTAAGTCCGATAAACATAGCATGACGGCCTCCCATTGACAGACCTGAAATGGCCCTTCCTTTAGGATCCTCTATGGTGCTGTAGGTCTCATCGACCAGCGGAATGACATGTTCCCTGAGCGATTTCGGTGTATAACCTGGTTATTTGGTATGGTGATGATCATGGGTACCGCCTTACCTTCTGCAAGCAAATTATCTAAGATCAGGTTTGCCCTGCCATCGTACATCCAGTTTGAAGGCAATTCACCGCTACCGCCTAATAAATAAAGCACCGGGTAACTTCTATCAGGACTGTAACCGGGAGGTGTATATACATAAAGTTCTCGTTCGCCATTGGTAACATCCGAATGATAAATGTGCCTGGTCACATTTCCGTGAGGCACATTTTTGGCATCGTAATATGCCGGTCCGTCACCATGGACCACCAGCTGGCTGTAGGGTGGCATGGCCGTAAAGGCAGCATAGGTATTACTGGGATCGCATACCTGCATTCCATCCACATTAAAATGATACATATAGATATCGGGTGTCAACGGGCCAATGGTTAAGGTCCAGATGCCGTCTTCCCCTTTTGTAAAAGGAATACCCTCACGACCTGCACCGAGTTCCGTTAAAACAGCGCCTGTCAGTCTCACGTCCCTGGCTTCCGGTGCCTTCAATTTAAAGGTGACCGTGTGATCGTCCTTTACATCCGGAGAATTCAACGGGGCACTGAATGGTATCAATCCCTCAGTATCCTTCTGAGGATTGTAGTCCAGGTTGACATTGGCTTGTTGCCCCGGGGATACCACCGAAGACAAGGTCAACACAACAAGGGGCAATAAAGAAATTATCGTCTTGAATCTCATGATTTGGATCATTTTGGGTTCTGTATTACATTACTTTAAGCCGGCATTTTCAATCCGGAAGTAATCAAACGAAACATCAAATGGTGTATCCGGTTTGGTGGTATCAGCATCAAACCAGAAGGTGCTTTGCATGTACTGGGTAATGACTCCATCACAAACAATGAACCCCGCCTTTATATCTTTCAGTAAAATATCCGCAGTGCCAAGCGTTTCAAAATATTCGCCATCAACAGAATAGTATGCGGTATAAGTACTACCTCTTTTCTCCAGTTTAAGAAGCAATGGGTTTTCATCTGTAATTTCGGCTTGGAGATTGAACTGAGCCAGGGATTTTGCTATATCATTCTCTTCGATGATCAGGTCTATTGTACCGGGCTGTAACTGCGGATTGCCAGGTCTGCCAAACCTTGTGGTTTTAGTGACGGCCCTTAGCATCAGTTTTACAAAATTCTGATCATCCTGGTAAATCAGTATCCCGGCATTTTCTGGCTGCGACGGTGGCCTCGAATACACCAGTTTTGTTTCGATGGACCAGTCGGTATTGGCACTCTGCAGGAGCAAATTCTTCGCGTTATTGGTCCCTTCAGATACATCTCCCGCCTCACTGGTTATGGTCAACCATCCAGGCTTGCTGGAAAAACTATAGTTATCAGAGTTTTCCCTCACCCATTCCCATGGTGTTCCTGCTGAGAAGGAAGTAAAATCATCAGAGATGGATCTGACATCAAAATTCAGATAATAAGTGTTGGTCTCCAGCGTGATATTATCAATGAACTTAATAACAGTTGTTCCAGGAATTTCATTGGCCTGATCAATATCCACAGTGATATTACCGGCCAAAGGCGAGGCTTTCACTTCAGGAATTTCAGCATCGCCTTTTAACAGATAGCTGTATGCTTTCAGGTTATTATTAAACCCTTTAATTTCCTTTCCATTCACAGTAATGGTCCGGGGATTCAGATCGGGCATTACCTTTACCGGATAGCTGCCGCAGACCGTTGTTTCGTCGATGGTTACGCAGGCATGAATCAATGCGGCCCCAACGCCTGTAGCAGTAACTTTACCGTTGCCGTCAACACTGGCCACCAGGGGATTGTTGCTCCTGAAGGTGACTGTGGCTTTACCAATGTCATAAAAACTATCATCGGACATGGCTGCCGTAACGCTTGTTTGAACTGTATTGCCAGGTCTCAGTACAACTCTGTCGCTTTCAGCCACAACAGTTGTGAGTTTGGGCCGATAGGCGCCACTCATGACCGCCTCCACCTGACCTTTGATATCCCTTGAAGAGGCACCAAATTCAAATACATATCTTCCCTGATCAAAGACAATCTTTTCCATTTCAGCATCCCAGAACCACAGATCTTCACAATCAATCTCAATGGAGACTCTTTTTATCTGTCCCGCAGGTATGGTGACCCGCTTGAATCCTTTTAACCTTTTAACTGGCCGTTGAAGAGAAGCGGGACTATCAGGCGTTCTCATATAAACCTGGACAACTTCATCACCATCCACTCCTCCGGTATTCTTTACATCACAGCTAACCGTTACCTGATCATTTGGAGTGATGGCGTTTTTGCTGATCGCAAAATCGCTATACTCAAAAGTGGTATAAGACATTCCATACCCAAATTCATAAGCCACTTCTCCATCATAATACCAGTAGGTACGTCCGTTTTTTCCGTTGTCCCCTCTTAAGTTGTAATTCTCAAAATCGGGAAGATCATTCACCGATTTGTGCCAGGTGACGTTCAGTTTACCTCCTGGATTGACCTCGCCAAAAAGAATCATGGCCATTGCCGTTCCCTGTGCCTGGCCGTTGTATCCGGTCCAAATGATGCCGGGGATGTTGTCATCATGTCTGAATTGTTCAACCTCTACCATGCCCATGGTTTGCATCACGACAATGGTATTTGGATTGACAGCGGCAACAGCTTTAATCAAATCAACCTGATTGCCGGGCAAAGCCAGGGAAAACCTGTCAGACTCTTCTCTTCCAGTGGTCTGATCCGTACCCACAAAGAGCAGTGCCACATCTGCAGATGCTGCCATATCCAGGGTTTCTTTGTCAGTGGCGGGTGCTTCCGGTTCGCGGAAAACAAAGAAAATGGTTTGCGGACCGGATATCCCAAGTGTATTGATTTTTGATGAAACAGTGATAACTGTTCTGAAAGCCATGAAACCTCCTGTTTGATCACTGAGGACTTTTTGAGTGGCAAGGATATTCCCTGTAGCAGAGCCGGCCCTTATTTCTATCGATCCTCCGCTCACAAACACATTCATATTGATTTTAATGGAGTCAAGGTTCATTACATCAATATTGTTATAGGCTGTCCAGTCACCATCTTTGATACCTCTCACAGATGCACTGCCAAACCTTGAAGATGTAATCAGGCCCTTTGCAGCCGCATCAAACTGAGTAGCATCATATTCTTTTACTGTTCCATCTTTATCAATGGTCGAAAAATTAATGAGCGTATAAAAGTCATTTTTTCTTTCAGTGTTCCCGCCAGAACTGTGAACTACTTCAGCATTTAATCCATTTTTCTCGATATAATCCCGGATACCCGCCAGGGGACTTATTTTCAGCGATGGCTCCACCTCTCCTGAGTAATCCCCCAATTCGACTCTATCAGCCTGGGGTCCCAGCACTGCAATTTTCTTAATTTTACCTGGGTCAAGGGGCAATGCTTTGCTCCCTGTTTTAGCAACTTGATTGTTTTTCAGCAGAACTGGAGTTTTGGTGGCTATTTCTATGGCAAGATCGTTGTGTGAAGGATCGTTGATAATTCCCGGTTTGATGCCGGCATATGGCACAATTTCCTGTGGATCAAACTCTCCAATTCTCATTCTGGTTGTATAAATATTTACCAGGGCTTTATCAATATCTCCCTCGCTAAGCAGTCCGCTTTCCAGCGCTTTCAGCGCATATCCCTGGTAAACACCTCCACAGTCGGTGTCAACCCCGGATTTAATTCCAAGAGCTGCGGCTTCCTCCATACTTTGAGCAAAGTGATGTCCTCTGACCATATCATCTATCGCACCGCAGTCGCCCGTCACGTAGCCCTCCAATCCGTAGGTTTTTCTGGCAATGGTGTCTACCAGGTATTTGCTGGCTGATACCGGCACACCATTGACCGCACTATACGCAGTCATGATGGAAGGCAGGTTGTCTTCCCTTATCAGGGTCCGGTAAGGCAACAGGTAATATTCCCTCATGTCCCTTTCGTCCATATCGGCACTGCCGGTATGACGGTTATACTCGGTATTATTGGCCAGATAATGCTTGCCACACGGAACAGCCTTGAGATAGCGGGGATCATCACCCATTAATCCCTGGATGAATCCCTTTCCAATTTGAGAAACCAGGAACGGATCCTCACCGAATGTTTCTGCTGTTCTGCCCCAACGAGGATCCCTGGCCGGCTCAACTACCGGTGACCAATACGTGAGCGTAAAAATGAGGTCATGATTGAAGCCCCTGGCCTCATCCGAGATCACTTTTGATTCACGCTTGATAAGTTCAGGATCCCAGGTGGCGCCTGCAGCGACACTATTTGGGAAGGAGGTGGCCGTCATACCACTGTTATTATTTCTTCCCATGATGCCGTGAAGTGCCTCTCCCCAGAAATCGTAGTGATTTACACCCAGTCTTGGAATTGGAGCCAGGGTGTTGCCAAGCTGACTCTGTTTCTCCTCCAGTGTCATCCTGGATACCAGGTCGGCGGCCCGCTCCTTAAAGGAGTAGGAGGTGTTGAGATAAATTGGCTTTTTGGCTATTTCACCTCCGGGCAGGAACGCCACAAGGAAAATAAAGCCGAAGAACAAAACTATCAGTTTGGTCGGTCTGATATTCATGGCAAAAAATGAATTACTTATATGGAATTTCAATTTGTGTAAAGGAGTGAGCAGGGAAAGAATGCCTGATGGAATTACCTTTAAAACTTACCTCATCTGTTTTAATCTTTATGGGTTGCTCCGTCCCGGTATTCTGTGCATCAATGTTTTCAGCATTGATCAGGTTAACCGTAGCCTTTCCTGTATAGGCACCTGTCTGCAAATCGATATCGGTTTCGATTGCATGAGTCTCATGTCTGTTCACCACATTTATAATCACTTTTTTTGCTGAATCATTTAAAACAGCAGTTACATCCAGGTAAGGAATATCCTGAAAGATATCATTGTCGTACGCATCACAAATGGTCTTGACATCCAGTGATGTTCCGAGCGCATGATTGGAGTAAAGTGAGAAAGTATAGAAAAGTGAATTCTTAAAATCTCCTTCAGGCGAATTTCCTACCAGGCTGGTAATCATGGTGATGTTTGCCATTTTTACAATATCAGCATGACGAAGAAATGAGTTGAGATGCTGGGCAAGCATCAGAGAACCGGTAAGGCCTCCACGGCCGGCAGAGTATTCATCAAAGGAAATATAAATGGGCCGGTCAGATCCGGATTTAACCATTGTTTTCTTAATAAGCGCTTGGGTGACCTCAATTTTTTCATCTATATCCAATCCCAGTGACATGCGGTCAGAAAATACATTGTTACTTCTGCCACCAGGCAATGCTTCCGTTGCATACCTGTGTACCGAGAGGTAATCGATTTTGCCAACCATCTTGTCCAGCACATATTCATTCCAGTCAACCCAGCTGTTGCCCGGTCTGTAAAGAGATGCACCCGAGGCGACAAGCTTGATATCCCTGTCCAATAAACTGATGAGTTTACCAGCCTCTAAAGCAAACTTGCAGTAATCCTCTGCACTCTTTTGACCCATTTGCCAGGGGCCATCCACCTCATTCCCAAGTCCTACATATTTGATATCGAAAGGTTTTTCATTTCCGTTTTTGATCCTTAAATCAGCATAATAGGTACCTTTTTCACCATTGCAATACTCCACCCAGTTCCTGGCATCGTCGAGTGTTCCGGTTCCTGCATTAATGCAGAGGAAATTATCGGCACCAATGAGATTGCAAAGTTTTACATATTCATCGGTTCCCATTTGATTTGGCTCGATCTGGTTCCAGGCCAGATCCCTTTTGGCGGGTCGCTGGTCTTTGGGGCCTATGCCGTCCTCCCAGTTATATCCGGAAACAAAATTGCCACCGGGCCACCGGACATTCCGGACATTCAGCTCTTTAAGAAGATCCAGGAAATCCTTGCGAAATCCGTTTTCATCGGCAAACGGAGACTCAGGGTCATAAATACTTCCGTATACCACTGTCCGGATCGGCTCCACAAAAGCCCCGTAAATATTAGGGTCCACCCGATCAATTTTCCGGTCAAAGTCAATTTTTATAGTAGCGGATTCTTGTGCGAACAGTGTTGTGATAGCCAGACACAGAATGATCTGACTGTAGATGGTTTTTCTTATAAGTTTCATGATCTTTCAATTTGGATGATAAGGTTCATCAATAGGCTGGTTTGAGCAATCGCATATCTTATATGTTACTTCAATCCGGCATTTTCAATCCGGAAATAATCAAAGGCCACTTCAAAAGGTGTTTCTGGTTGACTCCCTTGTTGCATAAAGTTTCGGAATCCTGCAAATCTGGCCGGCAGAACGCCATCGTTTGCCAGCAAGCCAGCCTGAATATCTTTGAGAAGTACCTCCGCTTCCCCTACCTTCTCAAAGTCCTTTCCATCTGATGAAGCAAAAGCGGTGTATTTGCTTCCCTTCTTCACAAGTTTCAAGATGAGTGTATTCTCCCCTGTGATGATATCTTCCATACTTAATTGAACCGATGACATCTGCTCTCCGGCACTTTCTGCCAGAAGTTCCACTGAGCCTGGCTGCTCCCCGGATCCGATACGTCTGAAACTTCGCCTGCCAAAACTGGGCCGGTAAGCCAGTTTAACAAAGTTATCGTCATCCTGATAGGCCAGAATCCCGGCATTTTCCGTGAAGTTGGAGGGTTTTCTGGAACAAACGATCTTGGTTTCAATGGTCCAGTCACTGTTCGCACTCTGGAGGAGGATATTATTCGCATTATTATTTGACTCAATCAGATCTCCCTCTCCACTTACGATGACCATTGAACCCGGCTTCTTTGAGAGGCTCCAGCCTTCAGAACTTTCTCTTAACCAATTCCAGTGCTCTCCAGGTTTAACTTCATCAAACTCATCGGTAACTGATGGCACGCCAAAATTCACAAAATATTCCTTCTTATCGCAGGTAATAAAGTCTACCAAAGAGATGGTTGCAGTACCTGGTACGCCACTGGCCTGGACCACTTCAACGACCACTTTCTGATCGGTGGCAGTAGCGGTAACCTCTGGTGCCTGTGGTGACGGTTTTTTCATCAAATAGCTATACTGCATCACTTCAGGGCTAAAATCTTTGACAGATTTATTATTGACCTTCATAGATGATGCCAATAGATTTGGCATAACCTTTACAGGAAAACTGCCGGATTCAGTTTTTCCGTCTATTGTAACCCTGGCGGTAATTGTTGCTACCCCGGTTCTCTGAGCAGTTACCAATCCTTTTTCGTCCACAGTGGCGACTGCAGGATTATTACTGACATATACTACTTCAGCATTTTCCATATCAAAGAAACTATCATCGGTCATAGCAGCGGTGATGCTTGTCTGTGCACGCAGCCCGTGTTCGAGAACTATCGTACCACATTCAGCAACAACGGTTTTGAGCTCCGGTTTCAATGCCCCACTCATGGTGGTACCCACAATCCCTTTAATATCACTGGACGATGCCCCGATTTCGAAAAGGTATTTGCCCTGATCAAAGGTTAGTTTTTTCTTTTCCATATCCCAGAACCACAGGTCACCACAGTCGATATCTATCCGGACAGTTTTAGTCTGACCTACAGGTATTGTTACCCTTTTGAATCCTTTTAACCTTTTAATAGGTCTTTCCAATGAAGCCGGACTATCAGGTGTACGCATATAAATCTGTACGATCTCATCACCGTCATAACTTCCGATATTCTTTACATCCACACTGATGGTGATTTTATCATTAGGGGTTACAGAACTCTCGCTTATTTTAAAATTGCTGTATTCGAAAGATGTGTAGGATAAACCATAACCAAATTCATAGGAAACCTCTTTGTCAAAATACCAGAGGGTCCGCCCATTTTTACCTTCACCACCTCGAAGGGTGTAATCTGTAATTGGAGGAAGATCCTTTACAGACTTAAACCAGGTGGCATTCAACTTGCCTCCCGGATTCACATCGCCGAAAAGGACACTTGCAATGGCGTCACCCTGAGCCTGGCCATTATAACCTACCCATATTATCCCGGGTATATTTTCCAGGTTTTTAAATTCCTCCACTTCAACGCATCCCAGTGTTTGCATCACTACGATGGTATGCCTGTTTACTGCCGAAACGGACTTGATCAGTTCCACCTGGTTTCCTGGCAACAGAAGGGTAAGCCTGTCCGCTTCCTCGGTGGCAGTTTTTTCATCGGTCCCTACAAAGACGATGGCTACATCAGATGTCCTGGCCAACTCCAGGGTTTCTTCAGCAATTGGTGCATCATCAGGTGCGTTGTAACATAAAAACAGGGTCTGCGGTTCTGTAACTCCCAACCTGTTTACTTTGATTTTCATCAGGCTGCCTGCCCCATATACACCACCGACAGGCCTACCGGAAGCAGCGGTCGCAGTCAGGGTGCCTACAAGATTTCCATCTGGCGACCCTACCCTGGCTTCTATGATCCCTCCTTCGGTAGGAATATTCACTGTGATACCCATGCTATCGACATCAGCGAGGTCAATATTTTCATAGGCCGTCCATGAACCGTCATCAATGGTTCGTACCTGCTCAACCGAACCCATCCCCGATCCTACAGTAATACCCTCTGATGCAGAGGTGTATTTTGTAGCATCAAATTTTGATACACTGCCATCCGGTTTATACAATTCAAAACCTGCCACATACAATAGATTACTTTTACTTGCCGTATTTCCTCCTGAACTGTGAACAACCTCAATTGAATGTCCCTTTTCTGATATATATCTCTCAATGCCTTTTAAAGGGGAAACCATGTTCTCCTCAGCCGGTCTTCCCGAATAGGGGCCCAGTTCCACTTCATCCGCCTGGGGTCCAATTAAGGCAATTTTACCCATGTTTTCAGGATGAAGGGGAAGCGCTTTTATATCTGAATCAACGACACTATTATTCTTTAGCAGAACAGGGGTTTTGGTAGCAATTTCTCTGGCAAGCGCCTTGTTCGCCGGAGAATTAACCATGTTGGTCTGATACTGTGCATAAGGCACCCTGGCAGGGGGATCAAATTCACCTGTCCTCATCCTTATGGTGAACATATTCAGGAGTGCCCTGTCAATATCAGCCATCGTGAGCAATCCCTGGTCCAGTGCACTAATTGTACTGCTTTGATACACATTTCCGCAATCACAGTCCACGCCGGCTTTTAATCCCTCTGCTGTTGCTTCTTCTGCTGTTTCAACATAATAGTGTCCGGTATAAATATCTTCGATAGCGGCACAATCTCCGGTAATATAGCCATCCAATCCGTAGGTTCTCCTGGCAATGGTATCCAGGTAATACTTGCTTGCTGAGGTCGGGACACCATTAACAGCATTGTAGGATGACATGATGGAGGGTAAATTATCCTCTTCGATCAGCTTTTTATAAGGTGAAAGATAAAACTCACGCATATCCCTGCCATCCATGTCAGAGCTACTCACATGGCGGTCGAATTCACTATTGTTAGCAAAGTAATGCTTGGCACAGGGCACAGTTTTCAAATAGGTGGGATCATTGCCAACCATTCCCCTTACAAATCCACCGGCCATTGCAGACACAAGGAACGGATCTTCTCCATAAGTTTCTCCTGTCCTGCCCCATCGTGGATCCCTGATTGGCTCTACCACCGGGGACCAGAAGGTGAGCCCTTTTGTGCCCGTAGCAAAAATGGCCCTGGCCTCATCAGCGATTGGCAGCGCCTCACTCCATACATTGTATGATTTTATTCCCAGCCTTGGCACTGGGGCCATATTATTGCCCAGCAGACTTTCTTTTTCCTCTGGTGTTAGCCTGGAAACCAGGTCTGCTGCCCTTTCCTCAAATGTGTAAGAAGTATTGAGGTAGATGGGTACTTTTGATACAGGCTCATCATCAATTCCCGGGTTGCTTGCCATTAAAAAAACAGCTGTTACTAAACCAGCTGAAACAATCACCTTCCTTCCTAGTAATTTTTTCATCTTTTTGTTGTATTAAGGGTGGTATCTTGCTCCAAGGATCAGCTTGTCACCTGAATCATCCACTTCATACATTTGTGGTTTTCTCCATCCTTTATCCTCCGCGTGGTGAATGATCAACAACCGCTTTCCTTCAAATGTGGTGAAAAGCATGCCATGACCCGAATTGTCTCCTTTGAAGGCTACTTCTTCCTGTACCCATGGGCCTTTTATAGTACCCGAGGCAGAATATGCTATCCCTTGAGCGTATCTGTTTTCACCCCAGCTTGACCACAACATACCGAGATTACCGGTGCCTGTCCTGAACAGCTGTGGGCCGTCAGTCACCCATCCCGGCATTTTCATGCCAAATGTTGCCTCTCCGATGCTGTTCATCTCCTTTGACCAAGCTGCTTCACTGGCACGAAAGATGGTG
>JARRQC010000053.1:10954-16897 GCA_037382165.1 bacterium
AATCCTTCGAGAGTGGAAAATAATCCATTGTCCCGTCAATAATCTGGGTCCACTCATGCACAAATACCAAATAAACAGTTCCATCTTCTTCATAAAGTGTTCCATCTATAATATCCCAATCCTCAGGTCCAAGACAAAAATCATAGTCCATCACCAGCGGTTTATAAGGCCCTTCAATGTTATCAGATACCAGCAGTTGCGTTTGGTTGCGAGGCACATTATACCTGCGGGGAACAGCTTCGATCAGTGTAGTATGATCACTCCATGTTCCGGCAAGGTAGTACTTATCTCCAAACTGGTGAATCTCAGCCGCAGCTACCCATAGACTGTCCATCCAGGTTCCCTCCAGATCGATGATCTTATAGGGACCTGTCCACATTCTAAGATCCTTGCTTCTGTATAACCGACCACCTGTGCCTGTCAGATAGTAGGTTTTTGTTTTCTCATCGGGGAAAACAAACGGGTCGCTCATAGAAATACTGTCAAAATGAACGGTTGCAATCTCAGGCTCCGGAAACGATGGGCGCCCTGGTCTGCTTTTACTTTTGGTGGTACCTACCTGCCGTATCCCTCCAAAGGTGTTCTGGCCCGGATCGGCAAGTGGGGCCTGTTCACCTGGAACCAGGCTGCTTTCAGCTTCAGTTCCGGATACATCCTCAGGGGTTTCAGAATCCCTGGTATTACAGCTAAGCAATGCTGCCAGAAAAATGGTGGCCAATGATAATGTAGTAGTGCGTTTCATAATTTACTTTTTAATCTTTAAACAGAAGTGGGGCAAGTTCATGCAGGCTGCGGCGCCAGGACTGGAACTCATGAGCAGTCTGGGGCGAAACATAGAAATGCGTATTCATGCCAGCCTCCTTAACCGCTTCCGTATTTTCCACGGGGTCACCCCATGGACCTCTTCTCGGGTTTTCGAGTTCGCGACTGCCGTAGCTGATAAATATAAGTTTCACTTTCTCTTTAAAATCAGGATGATTTTCAAGGTCCTCTAAACTGATGCTGCCGCCACTCAGCAACGCAACATGTGAAAATACATCGGGATTAGCCAGGGTAATGGTACGTGTTTCCATGCCTCCCATGGAGAGTCCGGCCATTGCCCGGTTTGGCTGGTCGGATAATGTGCGGAAATGGGAGTCTACATAGGGTATCAGTTCATCTAAAAGCACAGTCTGGAATGGTTTTATATCAAAATCCCTCAATCCGCCGAATTTGATCTCATTGGTCATACCGTAGGTCATCACAATGAGGAAAGGTTTGGTTTTTCCTTCAGCAATCAGGTTGTCCATTATCAGGTTGGCACGACCCTGGTTACTCCATGCAGTTTCATCCTCACCCCATCCATGTTGCAGATATAATACCGGATATCTTTTCGATTGATCCTTATCGTACCCGGGAGGGGTATACACAAAGGCCCTTCGTGAGGTATGGGTACTTGGGGAAGGGAATAGGATTTGCTGTACCTTTCCGTGAGGTACATTTTTCAGGGCGTAGAAGTCCTGATCATGCGCGGGTATTTCAATTCCACTTTCCCAGCGGACAGAACCATAGAAATTCAAGGTCCCCGGATCGTTAAATGTGCCCCCGTCAACTGTGAGGTGGTAATAGTGAAATCCTTCATCCAATGGTCCTTCAGTGGTTCCTGTCCAGAAACCATCTTCCCCCTTTGTAAGCTGGGTCCCTCCTCTTCCTGCAGGTCCTAAGCTGACATGTACGTTTTGTGCTTCTGGAGCATTGATCCTAAACCGTGCATAACCCTGAGAGTTTACCTGAGGATACTCTTGTCCCGGTTGATTTAAAGTTGAAGGCTTGAAGTCCTCCTTTATCTCCGGCTTCTCTTCCTGGGCAAAGCACAGCAAGGCAGAGATTAAAAATAACAGCGATAAGAATCCTGATCTTTTTTTCATCATTTTTATATTTAATCATTGAATAATAGTGGAGCAAACTGATAAAGGCTTCGTCGCCAGCTCTGCCATTCGTGGGCAGTTTCTGGAGACACATAGAAATGGGTATTCATACCAGCTTCTTTGAGCGCAACTGTGTTTTCCCTGGGATCACCCCAGGGGCCCCTTCTTGGATTTTCTAATTCCCTGCTTCCGTAACTAATAAACAGAAGCTTGATTTTATCTTTAAATTCAGGTGATCCTTCCACATCTTCCGGACTAATACTGCCACCACTAAACATGCCGACATAGGAGAATATTTCAGGATGTGCCAGCGTGATAATGCGTGTTTGCATTCCCCCCATCGACAGGCCTGCCATTGCCCGGTGTTGTGGATCGGGAAGGGTTCGGAAGTTCTCATCGATCATTGGGATAATCTCCATGAGCAACGTATTCATAAAATCATCTGCCCATCCTTGCGGTGGCCATACCCTTTGCTGTGTAGTGTCTCTTGGGATTCTGCGGGCTCCGTCCGGCATTCTCCAGGAACCATTGTCCATCACAATGATAAAAGGCTTTGTTTTACCGGTAGCAATCAGGTTATCCATGATGAGGTTAGCCCTGCCCTGGTTTGACCAGCCGGTTTCATCTTCTCCGCCACCATGCTGAAGATAAAGGACGGGATATCTTAATGCTGGATTTTTATCATAATCTGGTGGCGTATATACAACACATCGTCGCATACTCTTATTGATTTCAGAATAGTAGATATGCGTTCTTACCTGGCCGTGAGGGACATTTTTCATTGCATAAAACTCTCCGTCTTTTGCAGGGATCTCAATTCCGCTGCCCCAACGGCTTGCTCCATAAAAAAAGAGACTTCCAGGGTCAGGAACCGATGCGCCATCAATATTTAACTGGTAATAGTGAAATCCCTCATCCTGGGGAGCAGATTCCCCTGTCCAAACACCATCTTCATCCTTTACCAGGTCGTATTTTACGGCACCAATATCAAGCTGCACCCTGTTTGCCTCCGGTGCTTCTATCCGTACACGTACCCTTCCTTCGGAATTGACCTGGGGATATTCTTTGCCCGGTTGGTTTACAGATGATGGCTTGAAATCCTCCATTACTTCTGAAGGGTCAGTTTGTGCGATGACAGTATTGCCAAAGAAAGCCACAATACATATGAATCTGACAGTCGTTAATACTCTTTTCTTCATTTCTGGTTCATTTAGTGTCATATAAAGGTATCATTCAAAATGTTTGATTATTCATTGAATAACTGTGGTAGTGTATTTGCAAGATAATGTTTACAATTCATCCAGGTATGGCCTCCAGGTACTATGAAAGTAACTAACTCAATTTTTTTCTCTTTGAACATGTCGATATTCTGCATTACACTTTCAAAAAGAAAATCTTCGGTGGCTACACTGACAGTAAATAATTTGAGTTGCTTATTCACAGTCTCCGCATCCGGAGACCAGTCGGTAAAGTTCTTCCTGAATTCCGGGGTGGAAGTATAGGGTGCATAAGAACACACATAGGCAAACTTATCCGTATTTGTAAGGCCAATGTTAAGTGTCTGACCTCCACCAACAGAAAACCCGGCAATCGCCCTGTGTTCACTATCTGAAAGTACCGGGTAGTTGGCCTCAATGAATGGAACGATATCATTCATCATCTCTTTGGTAAACATTTCCCCGGGGTCAGGCCTTACATTTGCATAGGGCATCACTATGATCATTGGTACTGCTTTGTCCTGAGCAATCAGGTTATCTGCGATTAAATGTGCCCGGCCAACTTTCGTCCAGGTTTCTTCTGTGTCAGAACCACCATGAATTAGATAAAGTACCGGATATTTTTGAATACCATTGATATCGAAACCAGGAGGTGTGTACACCAGCAATTGACGTGTTCTCCCCAGGGTAGCGGAGTTATAGTATCGATAGTTGATATTTCCATGGGAAACGTCCTGTAATGCGTGGATCAGAGGCTCTTCTCCGGGAATTTCTACCAGGCTGCGTTTAAATCGTTCATTGGCAAAAATATACATATTGCCCGGATCGGCTATGTGCACACTGTCTACCCAGAAGCTGTAAGGATAAATATCTGGTTTTACAGGAGGAACCGTTATACTCCATACTCCTGTATTGTCTTTTCCCAGCGATACAGGAGCATCCAAAAACTCTCCGGTCAAGATCACTTTTCGGGCATCCTTGGAAAAATACCTGAAAGTAATGCTGTTATCTGGATGGACCTCCGGAGAAATCAGCCTTGGCGGACGTTGGGCTTTTACTGAGGGAAAAGATGCAAAAAGCAGTGTTATAACAAGCAGTATATTTTTCATGGTCATTCCTATTTAAAAAGTAACGGGGCTGCTTCGGAGAGAAATAGCCTGCAGTTCATCCAGGTATGCCCCCCACCGGTTACCCGGGTTTTTATCTCAATGTTCTTTAATTCGAGCAGATCCATAAATTCCATGGCTTGTTTATAAAGAAAATCTTCATTCCCGACGCTTAACCAGAAGAGCTTCATTCGGGCATTGGTTTCTCCCGGATTGGAATAAAATGAACTGAAATTTTCCTCAAAAGCTTCTTTGGTCAGGTATGCGCTGAACGAACAGATATGAGCAAATTTGTCTGTATTGGACAACCCTGACCATAAGGTTTGTCCCCCACCTCGTGAGAATCCTGCCACTGCGCGATGATCCCTATCCTCTAAAACACGGAAACTTTTTTCTGTGAATGGGATTATATCATTGATTAACTGATCACTGAACGCCTGGTACATCGGAATGACATCAGGATTCGACGGGCCACTGATAGGGATATAATTATTCCCATATGGCATAGCGATTATCATGGGTTCAGCTGTACCCTGTGCGATGAGGTTATCAAGTATCAGGTTGGCTTTCCCTACCTTAACCCAGGTTTCTTCGGTATCGGTTGTTCCACTGATCAGATAAAGAACGGGATATTTTTTATCTGGATTTTCATCATATCCCGGAGGTGTATACACAACCAATGGCCTAACCTCACCATCCATTTCCTTTGAGACATAGCTGGTATAAGTAACTGTTCCATGTGGCACATCCTGAATCGCATGAATCAATGGTTCGTCACCGGGAACATCAACCAGGCTCGCCTTGAAGTATTCATTTGGGAAATAGGCAACATTGGCAGGATCCATCACATTGACTCCGTCGACGATAAAGAAATAGGGATAGATATCGGGCTTGACGGGGCCAACCGTTACACTCCAGATGCCCTGTTCTCCTTTGGTCATTGCAACGGGTTCTCTTTGAAACTGACCACTGAGTTTCACCTCACTTGACTGTGGAGCCAGGTAACTGAATGTTACTGTCTTATCAGGATGCACCCTCGGTGAAATAACATATGGACCCCTTGGAGGTTGCCCAAGAATTTTTAAGGACAAGCCCAAGATAAGGTTAAAGAGTACAAGGAAGGCAAACTTGGTAATACTTCTTTGTTTATACGGCAGACATTGAGCGAATTTCATAAACGATTGTGTTATTAAAGTTATCTTATTTCGCACCGATCTTGATCTGTGAATATCCCGAAGAAAGATGGACGGCAAGTTCAGCTATAACAAATGTAGCAATTTGCCATGATGACAAAAGAGAAAGAAAGGTATGATCGAGATTTCAAGCAAAAGGCGGTAGAACTTTCGTTTGCTAGGGGCAATGCCCGAGAGATTGCCGATGAGTTAGGGATCCGTGCGGAGTTGTTATACCGTTGGAGAAGATAATACCAGAAATACCAGAACAATAGTTTTCCCGGCAAAGGGAAGCCCAAGATGACTGACCTGGAGAAGGAGAATGCCCTGTTGCGTAACGATCTCCGGGATGCCAAGATGGAAAGGGACATCTTAAAAAAAGCGGTCAGCATCTTCTCCAAGAGCGATGGAAAATCTACCAATTTATGAGTGATCACCGTCCCTGTTTTTCCACTGAGATGATGTGTGAGGTGTTTAAGGTTACCAAAAGCAGTTATTATCGTTGGCATCAGGAAGGTCCTTCTAATCGTTGGAAGGAAGA
>JARRQC010000054.1:0-14340 GCA_037382165.1 bacterium
CAAAACACTTGGTGTAATCGGAACACGGATATCAAAAGGATGATAAATTTAAAATACAAATTGATCACCAACCCGGATAGACTTCAGAACGGAAATTTCTCCAGCAGTTCAACCGGCTTATGCCACACTTTAGATCAACCCATCGCCAGTGATAATTATTATCTGTTATCGGTGTTTACATCAGCAGGACCTTGGACACAAAACATAATTTTTAACATCGTAAAATAGATGGAAAGCCTGACCAAAAGACTCAGTTTCCTCGACCGGTACCTTACCTTGTGGATTTTCCTTGCCATGATCGCCGGTGTCGGATCAGGATATCTATTACCCGGCATAGCCGGATTCTGGGATACATTCAGTGTGGGAACGACCAACATACCGATCGCCATCGGGCTGATCATCATGATGTATCCACCGCTGGCCAAGGTAAAGTATGAGGAGCTGGGGGATGTTTTCCGAAACGGTAAGGTTTTGCTGCTGTCACTCATTCAGAACTGGTTCATTGGCCCGCTGCTGATGTTCTTCCTGGCCATACTCTTTTTGCACGATTATCCGCATTATATGACCGGCCTGATCCTGATCGGACTGGCACGCTGCATTGCCATGGTGATCGTATGGAATGAACTGGCAAAAGGCGATACGGAATACGCCGCCGGCCTGGTTGCCTTCAACAGTATTTTCCAGGTGCTGTTCTTCTCTATCTATGCTTATGTTTTCATTACCATCATGCCGGGCTGGTTTGGATTGGCGTCTTACGAGGTGAACATCACCATGGGTGAGATAGCGAAAAGTGTCTTTATATACCTGGGCATACCGTTTCTTGCAGGTATGATCACCCGTTTCGTTTTGATCAGGGTAAAAAGTAAAACCTGGTACCAGCAAAAATTCATTCCTAAGATCAGCCCGCTGACATTGATCGCACTTTTGTTTACCATCTTCGTGATGTTTTCGCTAAAGGGGGAGGTCATCGTTCAGCTTCCGCTGGATGTACTGAGGATAGCCATACCCCTGGTGGTATATTTCGTGCTGATGTTCCTGGTTTCCTTTTTCATGGCCAGAAAGATTGGTGCCGGTTATGAAAAAACAACAACAATAGCCTTTACGGCAGCCAGCAATAATTTTGAACTGGCCATCGCAGTAGCCATCTCCGTATTCGGGATCAATTCCGGCGAAGCTTTTGCAGCAGTGATCGGACCATTGGTTGAAGTGCCGGTCCTGATCGCACTGGTCAATGTCGCACTGCGATTTCAGAAGGCCTACTTTTCAAAGTCGAAAATTTAGTTCGGTGAGACTTTGCTTTCAAAAGTCGCAGACGCTTAGAAAACAATTAGTCGAACTCCTGTTCGTCCCCGCCTGACTGAGGCAGTCGGGCTGGTCTGCCCCGAGGTGTTTATTTGTTACGGAAACTAAGGCTTTTGTCCGGGGCAATCCATCAGTGGCCAGGCTATTCCCGGATTCCAGAAGAGCGGAACAAGATTATTAATAAAAAACGGTATTTTTCCGATCATGTAAGCGGTTGAGATAAAAACTGAACTGGTTGAGAAATACCCGTGGTTACCCAAAGCAGTATTTGAAGCCAGTTCAGAAGCCAAAGCACAATATTATGCTAAACTAAGCAAGGCAGACTGGGCAAATTCATTCCTTCCATGGTTTGCGCAAGGATAAGGCGAAACTAAAAAATTGATGGGGGATAATTTCCGGCCTTATGGCATCGAACCCATCCGGAAAATCCTGGAAACACCTCATTTAATACATGAGTAAGGATTGTCGGGTAAAAAATGTAAATTAGACGAACCATTTCATCATTCAATCTTGAGGCAAAGTGAGTAAATAAAAATTCAGAAAAAATGAAAAAATCCTTACTTATACTTTTTATCCTGTCTTTTCCTGTTTTTTGCTTTCCACAAACAGAAAAAGAAGCTGCAGAGAAAGCCATGAAGGAAGCAAATAATCCATTGGCCAATTTTACAGCCTTTAACATTCAAAATTACTATTATGCAAAACTTGCAGGTACAGACCACGTGGCCAATTCAACATGGCTTCGATTTGTATCTCCCATAGGTAAGAAGATCATACTCAGGGCATCAGTACCTATTCCAACTAGAATTCCTGTGAATGACTCACTTTACAAATCAGGTATAGGCAATATCAATGTGTTTGCAGCTTACTTGGTAAATAAAGCAAGCTCACCTGCTACAGTAGGTATTGGACCATTGGTAGTTGCTCCCACAATTACTGAAGACCTGGGAAGCACCAAATGGCAACTGGGAGCGGCATTTGTTTATTTTAACGCGAAATCTGCTCAAGTGCAATGGGGCGGTCTGGTAACATATCAGCATTCGGTTGGCGGAAAAAGTGAGGACCCAACCACGAGTGTAGCTGTTCTTCAGCCATTTTATTTTTTCCAGTTGGGAAAAGGAACCTACTTACGGGGAGCCCCGCTTTGGCTTTTTGACTTTGAGAACGATGCCTATAATATTCCAATCGGTCTTGGTATTGGAAAAGTGGTGAAAGTTAACCGTGTGGTTTTTAATATTTTTATTGAACCCCAGTTCACTATGTATAACAAGGGACAGGGAATACCATTATTTGCACTTTTTGGAGCAATTAATATGCAGTTTGCGAAGAAAAAATAGCCATTGAAACAAAAGATAATTCAAGTGTACTTACCGGGGTAAGGTAAACTGATGGTTTTGCTATATGACATGAAACGTATTGAAAGAGCAGAACTGGATCGGGATGAACCGGCTTGTCGAAAAGTACTTGACAGAAAGCTTGATAAATCCTAACTTTGATAGACTTTACACCAAACCAGCTAAGGGATACGATTCAATCACACAGTTTTGACCTTTGGTTTCTTGCTGACAATTTCTATAACCGGTCCCGGATGTCAAGAAAAAGACGAAGCTAAACCTGACTACATCACCGTAGTAGTATCATCATCCATTGAAACACTGACCTGCCTGCCGGATGGTACAAATTATCAAACCGATGATCCCTACCAGTTCAGGCTGGAAATGATAAAAGCCGGCGGGGAACGTTTTGTATTTGACCTCACTTCCAGCAATGGATGGACTGATATTAAAAAGGGAAGCTTCAAGCTCTATCGTGAACAGTTCATCGATGTTGTTGCATCAATCCAGGGGGGTACCTGGGATCGCAATACGCGCACACTGTTTTGGAAAGATGTATACCCGACGAAAGATTTTGGAGAGGAATATTTTTGGATAGCGCACGTTAGCCTGTGTGTTACAGATGAATAAAGTCTTAATCCACATCAATACAATTCCCATCCAATGGTTGTTTGAATTCTTTAAGGAAGATCGGAAAACAGGATAAAAAGATAAAAAACCCGGTTGTTAACTGGCTTGCTGAATGATAATATATGTCTGAGATATGTTTCAGAACTCCCAATCCAGGCCATATTTGTAGCTAATGTCAAGTGGCGGCAGCGGGCCATCCAGCGGTTTTAGATCCTTTACATACCAATCGAACCAGGCAATCTGTCGATATAAAACATCTATCCTGCCAACCTGCTTTCGGTTTCCATGTCCTTCCCCGGGATACTGAACCAGCCTTACTGCAGGGTGTCCGTTCATTTTCATTCGACGGTACAATTCCAGGCTTTGTGTAGGATGAACCCTGGGATCAGCAGCACCGCCATAAATCAGGGTGGCTGTTTTACTCTGATGGGCCCAGAATACAGGACTGCGTTCCAGGTTCATCAGCCATTGTTCCTCAAGCGGTTTGCCACTGTGTACATATTGTTCCTCATAGGCAATGTCAGTGGTGCCGCGTTTACTGATTAAATTACTGACTCCGACAAACATACAAACGGCTTTTACGTAACGGGTGTAATAGGTGGCAAACCAGGCTGCAGCGTAACCGCCGTAAGAACCACCGGCCATACCCACCCTTTCTTTATCGGCTCCTTTTTCGTTTACCAGATAGTCTATTCCATCGGCAAGGTCATCAAATTCCTTACCTGCCGGGTCCATAAAACCTTCCATGGCAAAATCAACTCCATAACCCGTGCTGGCACGATAGTTCAGGTAAGCCACAAGGTAACCTTTGCCGGCCATTACCTGTCCGGGCGTTGAATACCGGCTTAACCAGCCATTATTATGATGCGATTCGGGCCCGCCGTGTACATACAATATTAGCGGATATTTTTTGTCATTGTCAAAACCGACAGGTTTAATTAGCAAACCTTCTATTTCCATCCCGTCCCTGGCCTTGTAACGTATGAT
Source organism: bacterium (assembly GCA_037382165.1). Taxonomy (GTDB): domain Bacteria; phylum Bacteroidota; class Bacteroidia; order Bacteroidales; family F082; genus JAADID01. Next base: position 4,251 of record JARRQC010000054.1, read on the forward strand.
TTCCTGTTTGCCAAAACTTTTTTTGCTCAGCTGAGGATTTATATCAGTTATCTTTTCTAAATTATCCTTTCCATTCCAGGAATAAATATTGGAGGCGTCGTACGGTGTGCTGCCTGCAAATATGAAGTTTTTACAAGATGATGAAAACAAGGGTTGCCCAAAAATAATACCAGTGGTCTCAGCATCCAAAATCACAGAACGCTTATCTTTTTTAATGGGCATGATGGACAATTTAGGATAGACCCCCTCACCGGAGTAGAATAGCAATTCTTTATTGTTTCTCCAGCCCACCCAACTCATATGTCCTTTGAATTCGGCAGGTGTATGATTTTTGATTGATTCTGTCTCCAGGTTATAAGTATAGACCTGGCTGACAGCATTGTCATTCATATTTAATGCTGCAGCGAAAGCCAATTTTGAGGCATCGGGGCTGAATACATAATTACCCAGTTTACCTGTATTTCCAATTTCATAGACTACCTCTCCCGATGATAAATCCAGAATCTTAATTTTACGAAACATATACCTTTGCCATCGGGTTGCCACCTGAAGAATTTTATATCATTATTCGCATCGGTCAATTGTACCATCTCGTCACCTGTGCTTGACATTGCCCAGACCTGCATCGGCTCTTTATCTTTTTTGTATAAAAATGCAATGTATGCACCATCAGGACTGTACCGGGGCGAACTCCCTTTAATTCCTTCCTCAAAAAGCAGGTTTGAGGTACCGGATTCCAGATCCATTTTATAGTATTTTCTATGGGCAGGCCCCGGTTCTTCATTGGCTCCCCGAGGGGTCCAAATCGAATAGATCAATGCAGAACAATCCGGGCTTAACTGGTGGATGCTGCACATTTCTAGTTCAAGAAGGTCGTTCGGTGAAAAGACCGGCTGAGCATAACTTGCTCGAAATGATGTAATTACAAAAATAATTTGTATAGCCAGAAATACGGTAAAAGACTTTTTCATTGTAATAATTTATAATTGAAAAAATGAATGTACAAAATAGGAAAATTGCTCCAGAACCAAATCGGAAATATGACTTAATTTTATTCCTTTTTAGTTCACATTGTTTGACGATTTACACCGAAAAATTCTAAAATGAAGACTTTTGACCCACGAATGATCTTTGGTTGGAAATGAGCTCAATTGCATTTACAAGACATTTAACCAATAATTAACTCACGTGTATAGAAAGGTATTTTTATGATAAGGGTTTTCGTCACTTCAGTTTTACTTTTCATTTGCCTGACAACTTTAGCCCAGAAAGAACAAAAGACACAGGAAAATAATATCGATACGGCCTACCAGGCGTATCTGATGAATTTGAAAAAGGAAGCTGTTAAAAAACGAAAAATTTTAATAGAAGAATGGGAAAATGCCCATATTGACTCCGTTCACATCGTCCACTTCAGTAAGCTATATTTTGAAAAGGTGCCTGACATTTCGCGTTTCACTAACCTCAAAATAATTGAAGGTGGAAACAACCAGATAAAAGTTCTTCCAAAGTCTACCTTCATCAGTGATAGTCTGGTCAAAATTGTGTTTTCAGATAATGAGATCAAACGGGTGAGGTTCAGGCCAAGTGCAAAAATCACGTCGGTTAACCTGAGCAATAACAAGCTTAAACGAATACCCGGATCGATCAGAAAATTAAAGCAGCTCAAGTATCTTGATTTATCGGGCAACAGGTTAAAAAGAATACCAAGGTTCCTCAAAAAGCTCGACAGTTTGAAGGAAATTACCCTCAACTACAACCGGATAAAATTGAAAAGAAAATCTGTACGTTATTTGGCCCATGTAAACAACATCCTCCTCGCCGGAAACAATTTAACGGTGCTGCCGGAAAATATTGACGAACTTGCTGCAGCCCGGAAACTTAACTTTTCAATAAATGAATTGTCAGGTTTACCTGCCTCTTTTGCAAACCTGGATAGCCTGACCAGTGTTATTTTTTACAAGAATCAATTTAATGAAATTCCCCCTGAAATATTTGCATTAAAGAAGCTCGGAGAACTTGATTTTTATTACAACAAGATAAATGAAATTCCCGATGAAATCGGTGATTTGACAAATCTGGAGCAGTTGTTTCTTTCCTATAACACCATTTCAAAGTTTCCTGAAAGTCTGGGCAGGCTGAAAGGCCTGAGATATCTCTATCTACACCACAATGAACTCGTCATAGTGCCTGAATGGATTACTCATCTTACCAGTCTGGAACGTTTGGATCTCAGTTACAATCGGATCATCTCTTTGCCGGATTTATCTGAAATGGCGTCTTTAAGCGAAGTTGATCTCCAGGAAAACCAGCTCGGTTATTTCCCCTGGGCGTTGCTTGAAAAAGAAAATCTTAGAATTCTAATTTTAAGAAACAACCCATTTATCCTGGATGAAAATGAAAGGAAATTTCTTGAAAAATGGGCTGCTGATCAAAACCCTGCAAAGGTATTGCTGGTTTACTGATTTATCAGACCGGAAATCATAAGGGAAATGCTAAGAAACCAATTTGTTTCAGGTTTGTAAGGAGTTGAATATCAACAGGGGTAAAGGGTACTACATTTTACTTGTCAAAAACTTCACCAACTTCATCCGCTGTGCGAATTCGCGTGCGATAACCTTGAAGACTGTATAGGTCGGGATGGCCAGGATCATGCCTGCAATACCTGCCACCTTTCCGCCTACGATGATAACCAGGAATACTTCCACAGGATGTGCCTTGACACGCCGGGAATATATCTGCGGCTGCAGGATAAAATTGTCTATTAGATTTGCTCCGGCGAAAACGGCGACAACAGAGAATATCCCAAACAGAACCATATCATAATTGCCCAGGCTTAGTTCAGACAATGTCACCAGAATGATCCCGATAGAAGCCCCTATGATAGGGCCCAGGTAGGGGATTACATTCATCAGCCCGCCCAGAAATCCTATCAGTATGGCGTTTGGAACCCCAAACATCAGAAGGCCTGTGGACTCAAGCGTCATCATGATGACAATTTCCAGCATAATACCATGGAAATACCTTACAAGTAATATCTTTGAATCATGCAGGACGTGCTCGATACTCTGCATGTGCTCGTCGGGTGTCAGCAACAGGATAAAATTCTTGACCAGGTTCTCATCCAGTAAAAAATAAAAGGTGAGGAAAAGAATAATAAAAGTACCCATGAAAACAGATCCGGTAGCCGAGACCAGGTTGGCGAAGAAGTTGGTGAATTTGGTCAGGTCCATCAGGCTGGTGATCTGGTTTTCGATGTAATTGGCAATGGTTTCTTCAGAACCCAACACATTGTACTGAATCAGGAATTCGTTCAGCCGTTCCATCGGTTCCTGGTAATGGGCTACCAGTTTTTCGACATCGATCGTGGCGATCACATTGGCCTGCTGGATGATCAACGGGACAACGATCAAAACAAATATCCCAAAGATCATGATCATCACCAGCAGGGTGATCGAAGCGCAGACTGCTTTGGGAAGCCTGTATTTGCCTATATGCACCTTCCCCAGCCGTCTTGCCAGCGGGCTTCCCATGAAAGAAAGTAATAGCGCCACTGCAATATAAGTTACAATGCCGGAAAAGTACCATACCATGAAACCGATGACGATCAGTCCGGCGATCAAGCCGATATATTTCAGGAAAAGCTCTTTCAACCTCGTTGTTATTGGTCAGTTAAAGATAAGAATTTACAAAGGTTCATGCAAGCCGGTCAAAATGAATAGAATATACTGAACTTGTACGCAAAGTTGTCTGAAATGTTCTCAAAACTATAAGGGCCGTAACGGTACAGGGTACCAATGCCCAGGTCCAGCAACCTCAGGTCCAGCATGCCGCGGATGATGATCCCTGATTCGTAGTACCCTTTTTCAAGCGTCTTGAACTCAATATTGTTATGATTCTCCTGGTGTTCCAGCGAACCAAAAGCGATATTGGTGACCAGCATGATCTGGGGGTGCCACCTTTTAAAATCGAACAGCAGGTTCTGGAAATTGTGGGTCATAAAAAGGGCGGCATATCGTGTGGAAAAGAATTCATTGGTCCTCATCGTGCCAAAACTTGCAGGTGCATACAGGGTGATCAAACGGTGGGTTCCTTTGTGTCCGTAATTATTACTTATGGGTACTTCCCCAAATATGTAGCCGGCAGCCAACTGCCATGAAAACTCCCCGATATATTTAAAATAGACCTGATCTTCCACCTTCAAGTCGATCCTGTCATAATCAAAATCACCATCGAGTACGCCACGCAATCCGCGGGTATAGTTCAGCCAGATCACCGGGTAGTCCGATCCGAAGGAGAGCTGCCCCCTCGTTGTCTCAATGGTTCTTTCCCGGAAGGAAAATTTAAAACCGATCATCACATCACGGAAATGGAATAGGTTCATGGGGTTGGTTGTATCGCCACCCTGTGTAAAATAATAATCGCGGTAAGCATATTTGTTTTGGGCGCGGATGCCGATGTTCCACTTGAAATCCCTGAGCGGTTTGAACTTGAAATTGTAATCCAGTTCGCCGCCGATGGTATAGTTCATCCTGTTGACGAAAAAAGTATAGAAATTCTCAGGTGCCCATACCCTGAACTTGTCATCGAAGAATTGAACCTTTCCGCTGGCGATCACATTATAATACAGGTCCAGGCGTATCCTTGACTCAGATCGCTTATGGACAAGTACTGTCAGGTCTACGCCATATTTCCCCCTTTTGTCACCTAAGCCGTACCCCCAGAATCCGCCGGCTTTTATTTTCGTTGAAAGCTTATCGCTGGTATGTAATCCCGCACCCAGGTAAAACCCTTCAAAATCATTGTAATGCACGAATTTGTTCATGTCAATTTCTAACGGCCCCAGGGGTATTTTACCTGACAAAAGGGTCTGGAAGCGGTTGGCCATTTTATCGAAATTGGCTGCCTCACCGATCGAGTCGATCACCCGGTAGGTTTCCTTTTCCCTGTCGCTTAAACTGTCGGTGCGGTATTCCTGCCAGAATTCCCCCTTTTTATCTGTCGCGTCCGGTTCTATTTCTACTTCATTGTAGCCGAATTCCTTTTTCTTCAGGTCAGGATTCAATGTAATGTCCTCAAGGTAACTTCTGCCATTGCCCACCAGTCGATAGTTGTCTCCACCGGCTGAGATCTGGAAATTCATGAAAATCACATCGGTATGCAACTGTCTGGGGAACCAGTGATCTTCTATAAATTCATAGGCCTGTTCTATGTTGATAACTATGCCGGTTGTGTCATTAGCAGGGGTGGCCTTTACATTCTGGATGGCCCATTGATTGGTGTTGATGGACAGAAATCCTTTCATCCCATCGAATTTTGTTTTCTTCATCGGACGAAAGGAAATGATAAATACGGTATCTCCCCTTGCCGAGTACGTGGTGTCTTCGATCAGGAAAAAATATTTGCGGGTGCTTCCCGGACTGATGGGGTTGACGTATTTCTTTCCGGCTATCCGTATGAGTTCCTCATAAAAGGAAGTAGACTGAATTTGCGAGATCATGAAAGCCATCAGGGGATCCTTAAAACCGGATACTTTGGTAGCCAGCACCTTTTCCTGGTTCAGCCCCGGGGATTTATACAGCCTTTCCGTTACCGTTTCCATAATGAAGATATCCTGTTTTTCGAGGAATTTCCTTGCCTGCCTCTCTGTTGAATCCAACAGCGCAGTATCCTTTATCATCAGGCTGTCCGCATCAACCGTAACGATCATCTTATCATAGGAGATGTATCTGAAAGCATCCAGCTTTTCAGGGTTGTTTCTGTCACGGTTTGCAACTACACTGTCAATGATACGATGGGCAGGATTGATCCCGGGAAATACTTCTACCTCTTCCAGTTCATACCTTTTCGGTACCATAAAGATCTTCTGAAGCTTATCCGGATCATCGATCTCGAAAACCAGCTTTTCGTATCCCACATAGGTGAGATTCAGGGTATTTTCCTTTCTTTTTACAGGGATACTGAATTTGCCGTCAATATCCGTCGCCGTGCCGATTCCCGACGGTGTGATAATGTTAACGAAGGCAAGAGGCGCTCCGGTTGATCTTTCCAGTACGACACCTTTTATTTCCTTATACTGGGCATGGAGGAACAAGGGTAGGATTGCCAGCAAGAGAAAGAAAAAACGTGTGTACTGTCGCATAGCTGATGAGCGATCTTTACGGGTTTTACAATAAAGATATCTGGTCTGCTGATGAATTACCTGAGTTTTTCATTTTCCCTGTGCCGGGAGTGATCCCTTTGTTCTTTTTTTACCAGGTTCTTCCGGAACGCTTCCGTCAGGTCAACACCTGTCTGGTTGGCCAGGCATATCAACACAAACAGAACGTCTGCAAATTCATCGGCCAGGTCATTATCTGTCTCAGTGGATTTGGCCGATTGTTCACCGTATTTCCTGGCGATGATCCTGGCTACTTCCCCCACCTCTTCAGTGAGTAATGCCATATTCGTGAGTTCATTGAAATACCGGACCCCTGTGGTTCTGATCCACTGGTCAGTCCTTTCCTGTGCCTCTTTTATCGTCATCGTGATAATATATTGTTGCTGTCATGCATGTCCCATGCTAAAATACTTAATTTTACTGCCTTGATGGAACAATTGAAGGAATATCAACAGGGAATGGACCTTACGGCCAAAACCTTTGCCGGCCTGGAAGAGATACTGGCCGGGGAGTTACAGCAGATGGGTGCAAAGGACGTGGAAACCATCAACCGTGGTGTTCAGTTCCGCGGGGACCAGGAAACCCTTTATAAGGCCAACTACCTGTGCCGGACGGCCCTGCGTATTTTGAAGCCTGTTGGGGTGTTCAAGGTCATCAACCAGGAGGAACTTTACAGGAAGGTGATGAATATCGACTGGACTTCCATCTTTAACCTGGACCAGACTTTTGTTGTCAATGCCAATGTATTTCATTCAGAATTATCCCATTCCCAGTTTGTGGCCCTGAAAACCAAGGATGCCATTGTGGATCAGTTCAGGGAGAAGACGGGTAAGCGGCCCTGGGTGGCGAAGGAAGATGCACAGATCGTGGTGGATGTTCACATCAGTCATGATCAGTGTACAGTTTCTCTGGACAGTTCCGGAGAATCATTGCACCGCAGGGGCTATCGCATTCTCACGGACAAGGCGCCCCTCAATGAAGTGCTGGCTGCGGGTATGATCAAACTGACCGGCTGGAAAGGGGATAAGGATTTCTATGACCCCATGTGCGGATCGGGTACGATCCCGATAGAAGCGGCCATGTCGGCCATGAACATACCGGCAGGGTACTACCGGAAACAATTTGCTTTCATGCAGTGGGCCGGTTTTGATGGGAATCTGTGGGACAAGGTAAGAAATGAGGCGGATCAGCAGATGAAAGACCTGGAATGCAGTATTTACGCTTCTGACAGGTCAGAGAAGGCCATCGGTATTGCCAGGAGGAACCTTAAAAATGCAAGTCTTCACAAGGATATTGAATTAAAGGCAGAATATTTTGATGCCATCCGCCCGGAAAATGCAGGGGGGATCCTGGTATTCAATCCTCCTTACGGGAAGCGATTGGAGGAAAGGGGAGATATTGTCGACCTTTACAAGAAGATCGGTGATACGCTCAAGCAAAACTTTACCGGCTTTGAGGCCTGGATAATCAGCAGTGCCTTCGAGCAGGCCAAATTCATCGGGCTGAGACCTTCGGAAAAAATCATACTCTTCAATGGCCCGCTTGAAACCCGCTTTCTTAAATTTGAGATGTATGCAGGCACCAAAAAGGAAAACCCTAAGAAAAGGCTTGGCGGGAGAGATAATTTCAGGCCAAAAGAAAGAAGGAAACCTTTCCGGAAGTAATCAATAATTTGACTTACTTAAAAAAAGTCCGCAACTTCCTGCTGCGGACCTTTATCAATGAATTTTCAGGAATCCTATTTCATCTCTTCCGCGAAGAAATGGTAGAAGTCCGATATGGCTTCAATACCGGCATAGAAATTTTTCAACGGATAATTTTCATTTGGCGAATGGATCGCGTCGGACTCCAGGCCGAATCCCATCAACAGCGATTTGGTTCCCAGTTTTTCCTCGAAAGTGGAAATGATGGGGATGCTGCCTCCACTGCGCACAGGAACCGGTACTTTACCATAGAATTTCTGTAATGCTTTTTCGGCGGCTTTATAGGCCGGCAGATCGATCGGGCAAACATAGGCCTGGCCACCATGCAAGGACTCTACTTTGACCTTTACAGATTTGGGTGCAATGCTAACAAAATATTCTTCAAACATCCTGGCGATCTTTTCATGATCCTGGTTGGGTACAAGCCGGGAGGAAATTTTGGCATAAGCCTTTGACGGCAGGACGGTCTTGGCTCCTTCACCGGTATAGCCCCCCCAGATGCCGCAAACGTCAAAAGATGGTCGGATACCGGTACGTTCGATCGTGGTGAATCCGGTTTCTCCGGAAAGTTCCTCTACATCCAGCGCTTTCATGTACTCTTCTTTACTGAACGGTGCGAGGTTCAGCAATTCCCGTTCCTTATCACTTGCTTCAAGGACATCATCATAGAAACCGGGCATGGTAAGGCGGTTGTTCTCATCCGTCATCCCCGCGATCATTTTGGCCAGCACGTTGATCGGGTTGGCAACTGCGCCGCCGAACAGGCCGGAATGCAAGTCGCGGTTGGGTCCTGTAACTTCAACCTGCCAGTAGGCAAGGCCCCTTAAGCCTGTGGTTATGGCCGGAATATCTTCTGCGATCATGCCCGTATCGGAAACCAGGATGATGTCCGCTTCCAATAGCGCTTTATGTTCGTCGCAAAAAGCACCGAGGTTTACGGAACCAATCTCTTCTTCCCCTTCGATCATGAATTTCACGTTAACCGGCAGGGCGTCATTCTTTACCAATGCTTCAAAAGCCTTGACATGCATGAATCCCTGGCCCTTGTCATCATCTGCTCCACGGGCATAGATCTTTCCATCCCTGACTTCCGGTTCAAAGGGTTGCGATTTCCACAGATCCAGCGGGTCAACCGGCATCACATCATAATGGGCATAGACCAGGACCGTGGGAAGAGAAGGGTCAATGATCTTTTCAGCATATACGACCGGGTTGCCTTTGGTAGGCATCACCTCTGCACGATCGCAACCGGCTTTCAGCAAATGTTCCTTATAGGTTTCTGCCGTCCGGATCATATCGGGTTTGTGTTCCGATAGTGAACTGATGGATGGAATACGGATCAACTCAAATAATTCTTCCAGGAATCGTTCCCTGTTTTCTTCGATATACTGCTTTACATTCTCCATTTTATGTGATTTTGTTAAAACGTCAAAGGTACTAAGAACAGGATAAAGTAGTCGATAATTTTAGGTCCTTTTCAGTGATTTCTGCCAGGAGGCAGTCAGCCATTCATCTGGCGGTACCATTCAAAAAGCCCGACAGTCAGGGCATGGGTAACATTCAGGGATGAGATGTTGCCGGGGAGCGGAATATAAAGGGCTTGACTTGCCCTGGCGAACAGTTCATCCCGAATACCTGTAACCTCGTTGCCGATCAGAAAAGCCGTTTTGCAAGGAAAACGGAATTTGAAAATATCGGTGGCTGTTTGGCTGGTTTCCAATGCGATCAGCTGGTAACCCGGTGGTATGAGCCTGGACAATTCACCAGGGTCAGCGATGACCTGCCATGCTGTTTTTTCGGCAGCTCCGGATGCGGTACGTTTGATTTTGAATTTTCTGAAGTGCTGTGCATCCGTAGAAATAAAAATGGTCTTCAGCGCGCCGATATTACCTGCCAGCCGAAGCACCGCACCCATATTTTCCGGTGTCCTCAGGTTATCCGCAATGATCACAGGTCGCTCATTGTCCTGGTAGAAAGCCTTTGTGTTCAATGCGTCGAAGAGCTGGTATGACCTTTTTTCCACGGGATAAAAATAGAAAAAGCCCCATTTCCTGAGAAACGAGGCTTTTTCGGTTTAGAGGTTATATCTATCTGATGATCACCTTCTGTGTGGTAGTGGCTACTTTGGTCTCTACCTGGATCATGTAAATGCCTGCATCGAGGTCACTCACATTGATCTGCATCTTAGGTGTATCCATCCTTTGGTCGAAAACAACCTGTCCGATAC
>JARRQC010000055.1:0-13970 GCA_037382165.1 bacterium
GGAAGGCAAGGAGTAGGAAATTGACAACTCACGCAATTTTACGTAAGATGCATCAAATACGTAACGTGCGGTCGGGCTGTTGTTATAGTAGAACGCCCTTCCCCACCTGTAGGCAGGTACATAAATGTCGTTGGGTGTACCATCTTCAAATACTGTTTCGGGGAATTTATATCCACCACCTTCGTCAACAGGATCACGCATTTCTACGCCCCTGTCATTTTCACCGGCAGTCTCGGCATACAATCCGGTAACCTGTCCGTATTTTGTGGATACTGAATAGATATCGCCACCTTTCTGGATATCAACCAGCAGGTAGAGACTCAAACCTCTCCATGAGAAGGTAGTCGGGATACCCATGTTCCAGTCAGGTTGAATATTACCGATGACCGTATCTGTCGCTGTCCTCATGTAGTAACCGTTTTCATCAACCGTTTTCTTTCCGTTGGTGTAGATGAAATCGGTACCCCTGATGGTTCCGTAAGGTTCTCCAACTGTTGCGTTGATGGAAACATCCCATGCAGAATAAATAAGCAGGTTGTCAACACCTTCAAACAGTTTGATCACTTCACTTCTGTTCTGCCACCAGTTCAGTCCGATATCCCACCTGAAATCCCTGGATTCGATCGGCGTACCGGTCAGGCTGATTTCCCAACCTTTGTTTTCGATCTGGCCACCGACTGGTCAAATGAATTGTTGCTGTAATAAGCCACATCAACTCCCAGTCTGTTATTGAAGAGCCTGGCTTCAAGACCTACCTCAAAACCTTCGGTTGACTCATTCTTCAGTTCAGGATTCTGCATTGTACTGTTGACCGAGAAGAGTGCAAGGTCGCCCCAGCTTGTATTCTGTGTATAGGTTGACTGGAGGGCATAGGCCGGAGCAGCATTCGCCACCTGGGCATAGTTTCCTCTCAGTTTCAGCAAGGTAAGCCAGCTGAGGTCATTCAGTCCGTTCAATTCTGTGAGCAGAAAGCTGAGTGACACAGCCGGGTAGAAATAAGAATTCTCTCCTTCAGGCAATGTAGATGCCCAGTCATTCCTACCTGTGGCTTCCAGGTAAACAAAATTCTTGAATCCCAGGGATACCATTCCGAAAAGACTGTTGATACCGGAAGTGACTTGTTGTTCGGTAATCCGAATCGGAGATACCGAGTTGCTGACACTGTAAAGGTCAGGAACTACGAGACCACCGACTGTATAACCATAAGTCGTACCATAATTCTGATGCATGAAGTTACTACCGATCATGGCAGCCACTGAGAAATTGTTAAAGTTCTGGTTGTAACGCAACATCAATTCCGTGTTGAATTCCTGCCAGTGCATGATATAATTTGAAAAGAATGACGGATCAAGACTACCTACTGCAATACGCTCATTTTCTTCCTGAGTATAGATATCCCCGGCGAAACGTGCTGTGAATGTCAGATAATCTGTGAAATCATACTTTCCGAATACATATCCGAAAAACCTGTCGCGCGTGTCATCCTGTACATTTTTATTCCTGGTCCAATACGGATTGTCAAAATAAATAGGATGTATGTCATTATAATAGGATGAGTTCCATGACAACTGCGAACCATCGGAACGCAACCAGCTGTTATTCAGACGCTCCATGTCAACGTTTCTTTCAAACCACTGGCCAAATGACTGCATCGGGTTCAGTCCGTCGTAACCTGTACCAAACCGGCCATAAGCAGTGGTGTTGATAAAGGTGAAGTTGGACTCTACTGTGAACTTTTTGGTTACATTGTAAGATCCCTGGAAGCTAACATTATGCCTTTGCAGACGACTGTTGGGTGAAATACCCGTTTCGTCGAAATTGGTGTATGAAAGGCGGAATGAACCAAATTCATTGGCACCGTCAAAGGAAATGTTATTGTTCCACTGCAGGCTGTTCTGGAAATAATATTCCAGGCCGTTAGCTCCGGCCAGCCAGGGGCGCTTTTCTGCATAATTGTCTTTCAGCGGATCCAGCGCATCCCATTGGATAACCATGATATTGGGATCGAATTTTTGTCCCCAGGAAGCATCTTCCGAGGTCGGTGTGATCAGGTCTTTCTCGCCGTCACCATCCAGGTCGGCCCAGAAGAAATTATAATCACCAACTCCGGGAACACCTTCGTTTTCATAGAAAGGTCCGTAACCACCACCGTAGCTATTCTGCCACTGGGGTGCCGTAGTCTTGTCTATGGTACCGTAAATAACCCCTGCGTTCCAGGTAACACCCAATCTTTTCTTGCCGGATGCAGCTAATTTACCTTTCTTCGTTGTGATAAGGATAACACCGTTAGCAGCACGTGAACCGTACAGCGCGGTAGCGGCTGCACCTTTCAGCACGGAGATGGACTCAATGTCCTCGGGGTTGATATCGGCTGCGGCATTACCGTAGTCATATCCTCCCCAACCGTCGTTAGCTGTAGATGATGTCTCATTAGCAACAACTTTAGTTTCAGAGGTATTTCTATTGTTAAATGGCACACCATCTATCACAAACAACGCCTGGTTGTTCTGGGTGAGCGAGGTGGATCCCCTGATGATCACGTTGGCGGACCCACCCATGGTGTTGGCCTGCTTAATGTTCACACCGGAGGATTTACCTGACAGTGATTGAACAAAGTTCACCGTTTTGACTTTGTTGACATCTTCACCGTCGATCTCCTGAACGGCATAACCCAGCGATTTTTTCTCACGGGAAATACCGAGGGCGGTTACTACAACCTCCTCCATAAGCAACGCGTCGGGTGCCAGGGTGATGTTGAAGTTTGTCGTGCTACCAATATCGATTTCCTGGGTTTTCATACCCAGGTACTGGAAGACAAGGACCCTGTGTACTTGATCATCGATATCAAGGTTAAATTCACCGTTGATATCCGTGACGGTACCAACGGTGGTACCTTTCACCATGATGCTTACACCAGGTATACCCTGCCCATCCTCGGAACTGATAACCTTACCACTAATTGACCTTTGCTGAGCGAAGGCAAATTGCATGCCGACGAAAAACAAAAGCGTTAGCAACATTGTAATTTTCCTCATAATGATAATTTTTGGTTGATTGATATAATTAATTTACGTCAGATTCAATTTTGAATCTCCCTAAAAAATTGCAATTTATTAATAAATATTTAATGATTACAAAACATTAACATAAAATTCCCCTATTCAATTGTTAATTTCTCACCTGTATAAGACTGCTTAAATCTATGATTTATATCTGTTCAAATGTTAATAACTATAAATATGGATTTTTTTAATTAGGTAAGCATTCGCCAATGCAACAGGGTAAGGAAAAATAGAAACAAACCGATTCCCGGAATGATCCATCCGAAATCGTCTTGCAGGAAGTAACTAAGTAACGCAAATACCACCAAGCTTATCCCATACAAATACATACCCTTTCTTTTTAATCTCAGCAATTGTAATGCGCTTATGACGAGTCCACTATAAAGTGCAATATACAAAAATATAATGAAATAGAGTCCTGTCTCATCAAATCCTTTATACCTGAAATCATATAAAAAGTTTCGTCCGGTCAACTGGAAAATGGTGACTGTCAAGTAAAAAAGAAGACCGAAAATGCCTGTAACAAGCAACAGTATCGCAATTGCCCTGAGAAAAAACGGCACACTTTTCCGATCGGTTAGTATGGGGTTATCTTCATTCATGCTTTTCTAATGCATATACCGCAGGTTTCTGGCATATAAAGTTACGAATGTTGCTACGATAAGCAAGGGGATGATCGGAAAAGGCAGGGCGGGTATATAGATCTTACCTATGATCAGTAGCAGGATCTGGGCTACTGTATAAAGGTGAAAACCTGCTTTTTTCAACTTCCACATTAACCATGCTCCTGTAATGGAGAGGGCAAACAACAGGGTTTGCATCAGAAAATAAGTAGGATTCACATGCAACAGCAATTCAATAGCTTCTATCTCAAGGGTATCTTTCAATACCTCAAAAGCACCTTCTTCCATAGCTTCAATCCAGGCATCCTGGGTCAGCCAAAGAAAGCCATTGGCCAGAAAAGAGACTCCGCTTCCTATGAATGTCAGGATGCAGAGGACAGTAAGCAATCGGGGCCTGTTATTATTATTTTCAACAAGTTCCTTCAAAAGAATAAACACTTATGCATCCAAAGGGCCAACCGTCTTTTCTACTTCACGGAGTATTTCACAACCTTTGACAAGCTTTTTCATGGTATTGTGATCTGCATAAAGTGGACGGTCCACATCCAGGAATTCCACATGTTGCCTAATGATCTGGTGTGCCTTGCGTACACCTCTGCCAAACTGATAATCCCTGAAATCCAGTGCCTGGGCTGCTGCCATAAATTCAATACCCAAAATCCCATAGGCATTATCGAGTATCGTATTGTTTTTCAGGGCAGTATTCATTCCCATAGATACAAAATCCTCCTGGTCGGCGGCAGCGCGTTCGGAAAGGACACTGACCATGGTGATCGCAGCACCTGCCATATCCATTGGAAGTGAAACCGGTGTGCCCTGGAAGTTGGCTCCGGAGAGCGCAATATTCTCTTCCGGAAAGAAAACGGGATTATCTCCGACACCGTTCAATTCTATTTCGACCTGTTCGCGTGCATAGGCCAGCGCATCATGTGCTGCACCAATCACCTGGGGAGTTGAGCGCATGGAATAAGCGTCCTGCACTTTGTGTTTGACCTTTCCTGATTTCAGGTCTCCACCGGTCACCAGTTTACCAATCGATCTTGCCGATCTTACTGCTCCTTTGAAACCTCTAACTTCATGCAGTTTTTCCGTATAGGGTCCCATATTGGCTTTTAAAGCTTCCAGGGACATCGCTGCGGCGATTTCCGCCTGTTTAAGCCAATTGTCCGCATCATAGAGGAACAGCGCACTCATCGCGGTGAGCACATTGGATCCGTTGATGATCCCCAATCCGTCGCGGGCATGAAGTCCCGGAATGGCTATACCGGCTTTATCCATCGCCTCCCTGCCTTCGAGGAGTTCCCCTTTATAAAAGGCTTTGCCCTCCCCAAGCATAAGCAGGGCGATCTGCGACATCGGGGCAAGATCACCGGAAGCACCTACAGAACCTTTCTCACAGACAAAAGGTGTCACTCCCTTGTTAAGCATCTCTACAAGGGTCAGTGTTATGACAGGCCTTATCCCCGAATTACCATGTGCATGGACATTGATCCTGCCCAGCATGGCGCCCCGAACATGTTCGATCGGCATGGCATCGCCGATACCTGCTGCATGATTGTATATTAGATATTTTTGGAATTCCCTGACCTGGTCGTCATTAAGAACAATTTCGCTGAATTCACCAATTCCGGTGTTCACGCCGTACATGATCTCCTTTGCTTCGATCTTTCGCTCAAGCATCGCGCGGCATTTTTCAATGCGCTGCAGGGCTGACCGGTCAAGCTCTACTTTTTCTCTATGGCGGGCAACCTTTACCACATCTGCTATGGTCAGTCCCGATCCTTTGATTGTTAACGACATAATTTCAATGAAAAGAATCAACGAAATTAGTGAATTTTAAGGCTGGATTGCTATTTTCCTGTCAACGAAAAAGGATTGGATCAAATGTGTTTTTCTCTGGCAGAAAAATTGGGATAAACTGATTAAGCTTACTTTTGCACCCTATTAGCTGTCAACAAATTCTATGGAAGAACATAAAATACCCGGCGAACTGGAAAGCCTTGAGGCAGTGGAGAAACTGATCCGGAAGCATCCTTCCGTACTCCTCTATTTTTACAGTAACTCATGCGCCCCCTGCCTGAGCCTCCGGCCGAAGGTAGTAGAACTTGTTTGCGATCAATTCCCAAAAGTTCGGATAGGGTTTGTAAATGCAGAAGACCATCCCGAAATCGCTGCCAGTTTCAACGCTTTCTCATTTCCTACCTTGATCCTCTTTTTTGAAGGACGGGAACATTACAGGGGCAGCAAATATATTGCCATTCCCCAGTTGGCGGACACCATCAGAAAACCTTACGTTCTGTTTTTCGAAGCTTAAAGTCCCGGAGTCAGCGCATCGGGCAGGGAGAAATCAACGGTCCTCAGAAACCGGATACTCTTTTCGATCTCATCATGCATCACCCTGTCTTCCCCTATGAATGGGACGACCTCGCGGTATTTCCCGACGAATTCCTCAAGGAAAGGGGAACTTTTCATGGGCCGTCTGAAATCCAGTGCCTGAGCTGCGTTGAACAACTCGATCGCCAGGATCCTCTCCAGGTTATTCACAACTTTATACGCCTTTGTGGCCGCATTGGCACCCATACTTACATGATCCTCCTGTCCCTGTGATGATTCTATGGAGTCAACGGATGCAGGTACGCTTAGTTGTTTGTTCTGGCTTACGATGGATGCGGAGGTATACTGCGGAATCATAAACCCTGAATTCAATCCCGGGTTCGCTACCAGGAAGTGAGGTAATCCCCTTTTCCCATGAAGAAGCTGATAAGTCCTCCTTTCAGAAATGTTTCCCCACTCGGAAGCGGCAATCGCCATACTGTCAAGTGCCAGGGCAAGCGGCTGGCCATGGAAATTGCCACCCGAAACGATGATATCCTCATCCGGGAAGAGGGTGGGATTATCGGTAACGGCATTGATCTCCGCAGAGAAAACCGATGCGACATAATTGATCATATCCTTGGAAGCCCCATGGACCTGGGGGATACAACGGAAGGAATAGGGGTCCTGAACATGTTCCTTGGGACGGTTTATCATCTCGCTGTTCTCCAATATCATTCGCACCCGCTCTGCGGTCTGTATCTGCCCTTTGTGATGACGGATCCTGTGCAGGGCATCCATGAATGGCTCGATCCTTCCATCGAAAGCATCCAGCGAAAGTGTACCAATGATATCGGCGAGTTCGGAGAGCCTGAATAACTTTAACAGCGAAGTGACACCAAACGCACTCATAAACTGTGTCCCGTTTAACAGGGCGAGCCCCTCTTTCGATTGCAGCCTGATCGCCTTCAGGTCATGTCGTGCCAATGCTTCCGAAGCCGCTATCTTTTCATTATGGTACCATACCTCTCCCAGACCGATCAGCGGAAGAGACAGGTGGGCAAGGGGTGCCAGGTCACCGGATGCACCCAGTGAACCCAACTGGTAGACGACAGGAAATATGCCGAGGTTGAAGAAATCGATCAACCGTTCGACAGTCACAAGCTGTACCCCGGAATGTCCGTACGACAAGGATTGTATCTTGAGCAGCAGCATCAGCTTCACAACCTCAGGCGGGACTTCCTCACCTGTCCCACAGGCATGTGACTTGACGAGATTTTCCTGTAATTT
Source organism: bacterium (assembly GCA_037382165.1). GTDB lineage: Bacteria > Bacteroidota > Bacteroidia > Bacteroidales > F082 > JAADID01. The sequence continues at coordinate 7,289 of JARRQC010000055.1, forward strand.
CCCGAGGTCTTCTTTAGATATCTGTTTGTCATATAAAGCTCCGAACCCGGTATTTATGCCGTAAATGGGTTCATCAGAGGCTGCCATTTTTTCATCGAGGTATTGGCGGCAACGTACAATATTATTTTTTGCTTTCCCTGATAAGCTTAGCTGACAATTGTTCCGTAAAATATCAAAGATTAATTTAAAAGTCAGCTTACTGCTACCAATTTCATAGTGTTCCAAGACCATGGTCAGATCAATTTAGCCCTGTTGATAATATCTACCAGCTGGTAACTTAGTTGTTCCCCCGTCAGCATGTCCTTCATACTGTATTTCCCCGATTCCATTTCCTTTTCACCGATGAGAATGACATAACGTATTCCCTTCTGGTCAGCATAGCGCATTTGCTTTTTCATCTTGACAGCATCAGGATAGAGTTCGGCCCTCACCCCTTCTTTCTGCAGTTGCTGCAATATTTTAAGTGCATATTTGGCTTCCCGTTCGCCAAAATTGACGAGGAGCACCTGGCTGAAACTTTCGATCTCATCCGGGAAAAGGTCAAGTTCCTGAAGCACATCATAAATCCTGTCTGCACCAAAGGAAACCCCCACCCCGGAAACATCCGGCAGACCGAAAATACCGGTAAGGTTGTCATACCGCCCTCCGCCACAGATACTTCCAATTTCCACATCATCGGCTTTTACTTCAATGATGGCCCCGGTGTAGTAGTTCAGACCGCGTGCAAGTGACTGGTCGATAACCACATTGGCTTTTATATCAAGGTGATCGAGATAATCCATCAGACGGGTTAATTCTTCTATACCTTTTTTCCCATCCTGTGTATCACCGATATATTCTTTAAGCCTGGAAAGGATTTCACTGTTTGTTCCTGATAACTTAATAACTGGCAGCACTTTATCTATCATATCTCCGTAAAGGCCACGTTCTGCCAACTCAGCGATCACGGCATCCATCCCGATCTTATCCAGTTTATCAATGGCTGTAGTCAGATCGGTCAATTGTTCCGGTGCGTCGATCATGTGGGCGATACCGCTCAATATTTTCCTGTGGTTGATCTTGATGGTAATGGATATGTCCAGCTCCCTGAAAATAAGATCGATCATCCGTATAAGTTCCGTTTCATTCAGCAAACTGTCAGATCCGATCACATCCACATCACACTGGTAAAATTCACGGTACCTTCCTTTCTGGGGCCTGTCGGCGCGCCAGACCGGTTGTATCTGATACCGTTTAAACGGGAAGGTGATCTCATTCCTGTTTTGCACCACAAACCGTGCAAAAGGAACCGTGAGATCATATCGCAATCCCTTTTCACTCATTGAAAGGGCTAACTTTGACAGGTTACCCTTTTCAATATCCTCTTCATTTACATTTTTTAAAAAATCGCCCGTGTTGAGAATTTTAAAAAGCAGGCGATCCCCCTCTTCACCATATTTTCCCATCAAAGTGCTGAGATTTTCCATAGCTGGCGTTTCAACAGGCTGGTAGCCATATTTCTGGAATACTTCCCTGATGGTATCAAAAATGTAATTCCTTCTGGACATTACCTGTGGAGAGAAGTCCCTGGTTCCTTTGGGTATTCCGGGTTTTTGTGCCATTTTTCTTCAGATTTCAATAGGAATGATCAGCCGACAAAAGTATGAAAAGTGGAGTATCTATTGTTGATCCCATTCTCTGCTAAGAATTTGATGAAAACAATATGATTGGAACACGGTCCGGGTCAGAACCTGAATTCAGAATAGCTGTGTCCCCTGTCAATGGGGTGGTTTCCACTGTAAACATTACCCAGGTATCCGTCAATGGCGATCTTGTCACCGGTTCGGAAGGTATATTGGTTCAGGGTACAGGTTTTTTTCTCATCATCTACCACCAGGCTGGTACAATTCACCACGGAAGTCTTCCCCAACCTCACTGCAGTAACTGCAGCATGGGAGGTTGCACCTCCTTTGGCAGTGAGCAGGCCTGCCGTTTCGAATATCATACCGATGTCATCAGGAACTGTATCCGGTCTGACAAGTATGATGGCTTCCCCTTTATATTTTCTCCTCAGCTTCCGGATGTCTTTCAGGTCAAAGGCCACCCTGCCGTTCAATGCGCTGCCGCCGATGCCAATGCCGCGACCTGCAACTTTCAGGCCCTCTTCGGGCGGAATAAAGACATTCACCGCCTGATGACGTGCCATATCCATATCCCGCGTCTGCAGCAGGTAGAGATCATCCGGATTTTCTGATTCAAAGGTGAATTCCATTTCCTGAGGCGAGTACCCATAATTCTCGATCAGTTCTTCTCCCAGCGATTGAATCTTCTGGTATAACTGGGGCTGGAGTTCTTCCAGCGACATAGCATCCTTACCTTCATTTGTCCTCTGGCTTTTACTGACAGGCAAAGGTTTCACCAGCCCGGCCACAATATCTTCACCCTGGCTGCAGAGTGTAAAATCCCCATAAAGGTGAACACCATGCTGTTTCTTTTTCGGATTCATGGTAAAGACGACACCGGTTCCCGAGGATTTGCCAAGATTACCAAATACCATACGCTGGACAATAACCGCAGTTCCCCATTCATCTGCAATACCGAGGTGTTTACGGTATACTTTGGCCCGTTCGGAGGACCAGGATTCAAATACGAGGTTGACACAGCCCATCAGTTGTTCGAAAAGGTTTTCCTCAAAATGAATATCATTGTCATGGAGGATCTTTTTATAATCCAGCGCGATTTCTCTCATCACAGAAGGCTTAAAATCAGCTTTTTGTGAAACTTCATACCGCGCTTTGAATTCGCCGATTTTCTCATCAAACACATCCCGGGAGAGCCCGTAAGCCATTCCCCAGCTTTGTATGAGCCGGCGGTAGGAATCCCAGGCTGTCCAGCCGAAATTATCCTTTTTACTCAGGCTTTCCGTAATCTCATCGTTCATGCCGACATTCAGGAAAGTATCCATCGCACCTGGCATCGAAATAGCAGCCCCGGACCTCACGGAAAGCAACAGCGGATTACCCGGATTGCCAAATTGCTTTCCGGAATCGCGTTCCACAATCTTCAGATGCGATTGTATCATTTCGCGCATCTCTTTTTTCAGCTCTTCGTGGCCGTTGATGGCCTTATTCCGACGGAAGACTTCCGTTGTAATGACAAAACCTGAAGGGATCGGGAAACCAGCCCTTCTCAGGTTTTTCAGGTGAAAAGCCTTGGACCCTAAAAATACCTGGTTATCAACAAGTGGATTGGGTTTTGACAGGCGGGTAATAACCAGGTCTGAATTATAGGACATCACCGCGTTGATCATGCTGGGCTTCAGGTTGTCGGCCATGTTGCGCAAGGACTCCAGTATTCGTGAAATAAAATTGTCGAGTGGTTGCATCAGGAAAGCATCGGCAATCACGTCCCGGTAAAAGGTTTCAGAAACCTTGTTGATCAATTCCACAAGATCATTCTGAGAGAGTTTCTTCGATTTGTCATAGAGCTGGGGTATCACTACCTGAAGCGGGATTTCGTAGGTTTTGAGGAAGTGCTTGACAATGGTTCGTTTCACATCTTCGGCAATGAACTGAAAGATGTTAATGTATTGCTCGAAGGAGAAACTCTGCGACTGCAGACTGTATTTCAGCATCAGCAGATTGGCATTGAAATTCGTATTGACAATACCATCGAGTTCCAGTCCCTCCCTGAAATAGTCGAGAATGAAATAAATATCGTGCAATGTCTTGGCAGAAATATAATTAAGGTTGATCTGTTCAACCACTTTCTCCATCAGCCGGGTAGCCACATTTTCCAACCGGAAAGTCAGGCCCAGCGCCTCAAATTTGGGTTCGCGATAAACGCCATACATGGAAGGAATTCCTATGGCGATATGTCGCTTATGATAGATATTTTCCCAACTCTGGCTGGGTTTGGGATTGAAAATGATATCCTTGAGTTTCGTCATGAAGGCATAGATCAGCTTGAGACCGGTTTCAAAGTCATGCTCGCTCAGTGCCTTTCCGAGTTTTACAATATCTTTTTCCTCAAAAAATGAATAGTGCCTGAGCAAGGCAGTGATATCAACCGTTTCAAAAGAATATTTCTCTTTCAGGAATGCATAGAGCCGCCGGATGTCACGGAGTCTTTCGCGGTCCCGTTCATTCGATTCGGGAAGCTTTTTGATCAGTTGCTCAAATTCACGCTCATTCTTGCTCAGCAAGGTATCCGGGTCGTGATTACTGAGGTGCGCCATGTCCCTGACCATGCGATGGATCGGGGCAAACCATTCGCTTTCGGTATCGATGGAATCATACACATTTTTTGGAAGATCCGCCTCCAGTGCTTTCAGGTCACCATCGTACCAGAACCGAAAGACTTTTCGGGTCAATGTGATCAGGGTATTATTGCTTTCAGTGTGCACCTGTTTTCTCAGGAAATGAACGAGGAGATCTTTTCTTTTTGATATCTCATCCATCGTTGTGGTTACTTTCCGGATCTCACCTTCAGCGCCTATTTCATTGAAATAAACCGGAAAAATGCGGGTGAGCTGCTTTACCTTTTTGTAATAGGGTGAAATATTGGAGTTCAATATTTTGGTGATCTCCCGTTGAAAAAGATCTGTGTCACTGATAAAGATACCTCCCAGTTGCAGGTTGACGATCAGTGCCGATAAAAGACGTTCCATTTCTGACCCGGAATATTCTATCAATTCGAGCCAAACCCTTATATTTTTGATGTGATTGCTGTTGACTGATAGCTGCCAGTTTTCATTCACGTAAACCATGCCGGGAGTCTCAAATCCAAAATTGATCAGCATATTCTCGAAGTGGTAGAGCATCATCAGATCTCCGCTCCGGGTGATATCAATCAATTTCTTTCCCATGGTGAGCAGGATATCCAGCACGGAGGAAGCATGGTCAGAGCGCAGTTCATCAGCAAAGGAAAAGATCTTGTCCACAAAGGCTATCAATTCATCGTGACTGATCTCATCGATGGTTTTTACGAGCATCTGGTTCAGGCGCCAGATCAACCGCTCCTTATGAAGGCTCATGCCTTCCAGCCGGAGCAGGTAGAAGATAAAGTAGAATTTCTCAACGAAGGTGGGAAACAGATCGATACATTCAGCAAATTGTTCCGATAGCGCATCATGATCCGGATATTTACTGACCAGGTCTTTCCAATCCTTTGCATCGGCTACACCTTTGAAAACATCAGAGAAATAGGGTTTTCCCAGTTTTTCAATTACCTGTTTTGGGTCTATGGTCATGATCTCCCTGTTGGCATCCAGCCAATTTTCAATTTGGGAATTCTCGGACCATTTTTCCAGGTTGCTTTGATAGATGGCTCTTGTGAGTGCCAGAAGCTTCGGACCGAATGTCTTCGTTTTCGACAGCGGTTCCATATGCCGCTTGAAATAGCGGGTCGCCAGGATAAAACTTTCCGGGTCATATTCGAACCCCATTTTCATGGTCTCGCAGCACTGACTGATCAATTGAGAAAAATCCTGTTCTTCATGAAAAAGCCGTTCGGTGAACTCAAGCAGGGTACGTATCGCCAACACATGTAGGTCGGTCTCATCACCTGACAACAGGAGTTTCCTCATCATACGAAGAGGAATCTCAAAGGCTTTTACCACATCGTCAAGTCCCACGTAAAACCAATAATCTGTTAAAAGGATACCCCGTAGCTCCTCAACCACAAAAATTCGGTTGGAAAAAGGGTGCTGGTATTCAATGATGCAATCGTTTGCACGTTTATTGATTCCGAAGTACTTTTCTGACAGGTCTATAAACTCCTGATAATCAGAGGGTATTTTTATGTCCTTGTAGCGGGTTTCCGCAAGGTTTGCTTCGAGTGCTTTTGATATTAATTTTTCTTCCATCAGCGTCTCCTTCCGGGAAAGGTAAGCAATAAATATTTATACTTTTGTTGGGCCGTTGGAAAAACGGACACAACAAAGTTACTACTTCTGTTAAAGTTAACAGGATGCATTAAGTTTAATTAAACACTGAATACAATGACAAAAATTAAAATTGGGATCAATGGTTTTGGAAGAATTGGAAGGAATGTCTTCAAACTGATCCTCGAAAGGAAGAATATGGAGGTTGTCGGGATCAACGATCTTACCGATACCAAGACACTCGCTCATTTATTAAAATATGACTCCACACAGGGAAAATTCAATGGTGAAGTGTCTTTCAATGACAATGCACTGGTCATCAACGGCCAGGAGGTGCCTGTTTATGCTGAAAGGATGCCGATTGACATTCCATGGGGAGAAACCCCGGACGTAGTGATCGAGTCAACAGGTATTTTTCGTTCAAAGGAGAGCAACAAGGGCGGTTATGGTGACCACCTGAAGAACGGGGCTAAAAAGGTTATCCTTACCGTTCCCGCGAAAGACGCCATTGACCGGATGATCGTACTCGGCGTAAATGATAATGAACTGCGCGATGAAGATCAATGTGTTTCCAATGCCTCTTGTACCACAAACTGCCTGGCTCCCGTGGCCAAGGTGCTGAACGACCGTTTTGGTATTGAGAACGGGCTGATGACTACCATCCATGCCTATACCAATGATCAGCGCATTCTGGACGCACCCCATTCCGATCTCAGGCGTGCACGTTCAGCGGCGGTATCACAAATACCCACTACCACCGGAGCAGCAAAAGCTGTCGGTAAAGTCATTCCTGACCTGAACGGTAAAATGGACGGCATG
>JARRQC010000056.1:0-9666 GCA_037382165.1 bacterium
GTACCTTATCAACAGGTCATGGATGAGAAACTTGACCTGCTTACGTTTTTCTGTTTGCTCCTCAAAATAGATCAGCACTTCGTCCATGGTCAGCGCAGATCTTTTTTGATACTTTCTGCCAGGAACTCCTGTTCACAGGCGATATTCCTGAGGGCTGTATTGTCCTTTTGGGAGGAGAAAAGGCTATACACCTCGCGAACCGTCATGCCCTCCCGGTTTTCTTTTACAAGATGCATCTTATCCCCGGTCCTGACATATCCTTCATCCACAACCCGGGTATATACTCCGGGGAAAGGGGCATTCAGAAATTTTTTCACGATCCCGGCATTGCCAAAGCGGATACCCAGCTTATAACAGGGCAGGCGGGGCTGGCTTACCTGGATGACAGCCGTTCCCACACGATAGGTGTCTCCAATTTTTATTTTGCCTTCATCCAGTCTCTTCACCGTCAGGTTTTCACCGAAAATGCCCCATTTCCATGATGCGTCCGGGAATTGTGATTTCCAGTATTCGTAATGATCTGCGGAATACAGGTAGCAGGCTTTGTCGCTGCCGCCGTGCACTTTCAGGTCTGCCACCTCATCCCGGTTCACGCCTCTCTTACCGAGGAAAAGGGGTTCGTCGACGGATTCCTTGAAAATGCCTGTGGTGATCTTCCGGCCGCGCCATTCCACTTCGCGGATGCGTCCGATATTGGTGGATATAATTTTCAATGTTAGTGTTTTGAAGTGTTTGCAAACATAAGGGTTTTAGCAATCTATACGGTCCACTGAGGTCTACCTGCTTTATTCCGTTGGTCCTACTGGGAAGGCCTATTTATCCGGTCTGTCATACAGGCAGCATCCCGGAAGATCATTGTATACCTCATCGGGTGCCCGCTCGTTTTCCGTGTCGTGTCCTACGGCAGCAATGGCTTTTTCCACTTCATTTACTTTAACGATACGTTTATCATATTCGAGTTGCAGCATTTTCGTGTCGACATCCCAGTCAGCACTTACCACACCTTTGACCTGGCTGGCAGCCTTTTCAATGCGCTCTTCGCACATGCCGCAATTGCCATAGACCATGAAAGAAGTATGTTTCTTCGAGTTATCAACCTCCTTCATATCATTCATAGAATGTTCGTGGTCTTTGTCAGCGCCTGATGATTGACTTCCGGCATTCATCATGCTCTTTTTTCCGGCAAGTTGCGCTGCGGCGTCTATTTTAAATAGCCCGTTGACAGCGATCTCTTCGCCTTCCTGCAAGCCGGATAAAATCAAGCATTAGGGCAGGCTCAGAAATATTGGCCAACGGGAATAATGGGCTTTATTTCAGGTCAGATTCCAGAAATTGTGGAGGCATTCTGTGTTTCGTACCCTGCTCATAGGCATAGGCCATTTCAATCAGCACCGGTTCGCTCCATGCTTTTCCAAAGAATGAGATGCCAACCGGCAGCCCGTCAACGAAACCCATGGGCACAGTTATGTTGGGATAGCCACACATGGCGGCGGGGGATGAACTTCCCAGTATAAAAGAATCACCATTTACATGATCCGTCTTCCAGGCAGGGCTTCCCGTGGGGGCGATAACAGCATCCAGATTATGCTTCTCCATCACTTTGTCCAGTCCTTCCGTACACATGAAATGATGCACTTTGTCGAGCGCATCCCGGTATTCCCTGCTGTCCAGGCTTCCTTTTTCCTGGGCTTTGATCAGGATATTCTGGTCATAGAAGGACAACTCTATGGAATCGTTTCTGTTGAATTTGATAAGATCCGCCAGGTTTTCAACCCGGGGATCTTCCAGGGAAGCCAGGTAAATGTTCAGGCCATCTTTGAACTCGTACAGCAGCACCTGGTAGTTTTCATCCCAGATGTTTTCAGCCATGATGCTTTCAACATCGATGATTTCAGCCCCCAGTCCCCTGATGAAATCCACTGCCTTGAAAAATAAGCTGTCGACTTTATAATGTTTCCCTGTCGGTTCTTTCAATACGCCTATTCTCTTACCTTTTAGTCCGTCTCTATTCAGGAATACGGAATAATCGGATAAGTAGTTCCCCTCACTCAGGTAGGTTTTTGTGTCGCTGGAATCAACACCCACCATAGTACCAAGGCAAATTGCTGCATCAGACACCGTACGAGCCATCGGTCCCGGTGTGTCCTGTGTGAAGGATATAGGGATGATCCCGGACCTGCTCAATAGTCCGACCGTAGGTTTGATGCCGACGATACCATTGCTGTTCGCGGGGCAAACGATCGATCCGTCAGTTTCGGTTCCGATAGCAACCATACACAGATTCGCGGAAACGGCCACTCCGGAACCCGAGCTTGAACCACAGGGATTTCGGTCCAGGACATACGGATTATGCGTCTGGCCACCCACGCCGCTCCAGCCGCTCGAAGACCTTTCTCCCCTGAAATTCGCCCATTCGCTGAGGTTGGTTTTGCCAAGGATCACCGCTCCGGCTTCCCGCAGCTTAGAAACAATGTAGCTGTCCTTAAGGGGATAGGAGCCGGACAGGGCCCTTGAACCGGCTGTATTGGGCATTTTGTCATGCGTATCGATGTTGTCCTTCAATAAAACGGGAATGCCGTGCATGGGGCCCCGAATTTTGCCTTCTTTCCATTCCCTGTCGAGACGGGCAGCAATATCCAGTGCATCAGGATTCACTGTGATGACAGCATTGAGTCCCGGTCCATTCCTGTCGATCTCCTCGATACGGTCGAGGTAAGCTCGGGTCAGCTGCGAAATGGTGAAGGTTCCGTTTTGATAAGCGGTATGCACGTCACCAATGGTCAGTTCCTCGATATCCAGTGGGAATTCACTGATTCCGGCAGGCTTTTGTTCACCACAGGATGTTGCAATGATCAGCGATAAAAGCAGGAGGTAAAAAAAGCGGTTGGCTATCAGATGCTGTTTCATTTTATTTGGATATGATAATTATTTCCTGATGTGTATTTGGGGTTTTTCCTTGAGGAGCAATTCCCAGTAACCGACATCGACCCATTTGTCGAACTTAAATCCTACCTCGCAGAATTGACCTATTTTTTGAAAACCCATTTTCTCATGCAGTGCGACACTTGCCGGGTTGGGTAATGAAATGCCCCCGATCAGTGCATGGAATCCCAATTCTTTCGCCCGGCTGATCAGGACACTGTAGAGCCGGGTGCCGATCCCTTTTCTGATATAGTCGGGATGAATATAAATGGTGCTCTCCAGCGAATATTTGTATGCAGATCTTGATTTCCAGGGGCTGACATAGGCGTATCCCAACACCTCACCAACTGATTCATAAACCAGCCAGGGATAGTTATTCATAATACCGGACAGGTACTCCTCCATTTCCGGTCCGCTCATTTCCTTTTCATCGAAGGTGGCGATAGAATGTTGCACATAATAATTATAGATGTCACAAATTTGATCGATGTCCCGTTTCTCAGCGGTTCGGATCATAAGTTTCCGGGTGATGGGATAAGACTATAAAGTTAAGACTTTCTATGTTAAAAATCAGCAGACGGAAATCAAAGGGCGCTTAAAAGAGCTGAAACAGATCAATCCAGTGCTTTTTGCCTGGTCTTGTCATTCAACAGAAAAATTTCGATCTGGTCCGCAGAAATATTTTTTGCCAGGATCAGATGCTGACGATCCAGGATGTAGATAAGGGGTGTGCCATGGGTATCATACAGGTCGTGAAAATCGGGGGTCATACTCCTGGTGCCGTTGACATTAACCCATTGGAAACCGTTTTCAGCCAGTCGCTGTTTCCAGGTCCCCAGGTCGCTGTTCACATTGATCGCATAGACTTCCATGTCGAAGGTATCGCTTTCATATAATTCCTTTAGCACTTTACTTTCCTTTTTGCAAATACCGCAGTCATAATCCCAGAAATACAAGACGATATATTCATTTGTCAGATCCCGGAACGACTTGAAATTTCCTGTTGTATCCATCAAAATCAGGTTTGGGGCAGGTTTGCCGATGACCAGCGGCCGCATCCTGTCCGCCCTTTCCTCAAGGGTTTGCTGAATGGACGGGGTCAGGTTATTCACCTTCTCTTTTGAAAAATAAACATCAACCAAATGAATGAAAACCACATCAAAACCCATGTATTCCGGGTTCTGGTATTTGGACATGAATTGCCACAACAGCCAGCTTTTAACTTCTTCCGACGGTCTGGAAAGGGAGATCACCCGGTCGATATCTGCAATGACAGAGTCAGGGTGATGAGGTACCAGTTGTTGGAAATAAAAATCAAATTTTCGGGATAGCATGGGGGTTCTCAGCATCCGGCTGTCACTCAGGTCCAGGTAGTCCCAGTAATGTTCTTTTAAATAGCGGTAGGGTGCGAGGCTGTCGGGCCCTGACAGGATAGACTCCGGCACCTTTACGTCACGGGTAGCGTTAAAAACCTTCCCGATAAACAGTTCAGGATAACTGTCAATGATTTCCTCCTTGAATTGAACGGTGATGCGGTTTATGGAATCGATCTTATGTTGAAGGGATTTATATTCATCACTTCCATTTTGCAGGCTGTTCAGTTTTGCAACATATTGTTGATTCAAGCGGTAATTCCTTTCACTCATTTGCAGAAACTGGTAGAACAATTCATTCTCCTGGCTATCCGTTACTTTCATTTCGCGCACATAATTCAAAGTATCGGTAACCAGGCTGAAATGCTGGTCAGCACCCATAATGAATTCAAACAGTTTGCTTTTTCGCTGGCTAACGGCCATGTAAATACCCCCCGGAAGCAAACTGTCACCCTGGAATGTAAAAACCTGGTCCTCAGCAGATAGCGCGGTATCCACCGAGATGACCCTGTCTCCGTAATAGGAGGTTATCAGCAAAGAATCATACGGATAATCCCTGACGGCTATGGTAACATGATAACCGGACTGTCCGTAAAATCCCTGGAAAAGGAAAACCAAAGGGATGAATAAGGAAAATATTTTTTTCATAACCACAGCAATGAGCGTGTGCAAAGCTATTAATTTAGCAGTAAGTGGAATGCGGGTGAACAACTTCAGGTTTTTGTACCGGTCTTTAGGTAACTTAATCAGGTTACTACTCATCCTCCTATTATCTGTTTTCGCCGAAGTCCAATCCCGGGGACAGGAAGAAGCGGATACGGTTTTGCTCCGGTTTGCCTTCTACAATGTGGAGAATTTCTTTGATCCTTATCCGAACAGTGACGCCGGATATCATGAATTTGAACCGGGAGGAGTGCGCGGTTGGAACAGGCAAAAATACCAGGCAAAACGAGATAACATCTACAGGGTCGTTACCGCCTTAGGGGGATGGAATATGCCGGCATTGGTCGCTTTTGCTGAAATTGAGAACAGGAGGGTGCTGGAGGCCGTTACAAGGGAGACCCCACTTAACGGTAAAGGATATGAGATCATTCATTATGATTCGAAGGATGAGCGGGATATTGATGTAGGTTTGATCTATGATAAAATGCGGCTTACTCCATTGCAGAGCCAGTCCATTAAGATCGGGTTGCCGGATACCAACAACCCAACCCGTGATATCCTCTATGTTAAATTCCAGGTATTCAAAGATACCCTGCATCTCTTTGTGAATCACTGGCCATCAAGGTACGGGGGGTTGCTGGAATCCGCACCCTACAGATATTCCGCAGCCAAAACCCTCGGTCGTTATATCGATTCCCTGTGTTCCGGGCCCCATAAGCCTAACATTCTTGTCATGGGTGATTTTAATGACAATCCGGATGACATAAGTATTTCCATAGTGAAAAGCGCAGGCGACAGCTGTCTCTTGCCGTTGATTCCACATACAGCGAACATAAAAGTAAAGGGTACGTACAAATACAAACAACAATGGGAGTACTTTGACCAGATACTTGTCAGCAGAAGCTTGCTGAAAGGAAGCCTGTGGATTAACGATACTGTTTATCAGGTTTTTGATGAGGACTTTCTGATTGAATTGGATGAAAAACACCTGGGATATAAACCTTACAGGAACTTTATCGGCTTTAATTATCATGGGGGATTTAGTGATCATCTCCCTGTTTATGTCGATATTTATGGCATAAATCGGGAATGAAAATAGTCGTTAAGATATTGCTTATCATTCTGGCAACGCTTTTTTTACTCGTTGCCGGCAGCCTCATCTTTCACGATCCGATCATAAGTTATGTATTGCGAAGGGTGATTGCCGTTGAATCTCAGGAAAAGGTCAGACTTGAATTGGAGTCCTTCCGGCTCGATTTCCTGACGGGTCGTATTACGATCGAAAAACCTGCACTGCATTTCGAGGATTTATATCTTGATGAAGCCAGGAATATTAAGCTGAACAGTCTCAGTCATGACCTGATCGAAGTGGATTCGCTGGACCTTCGCGAATTGATCCTGGATCGCAGTATACATGCCATGCGGCTGTTGATGGACAAGCCGGTCTTCGATCTGATCGAACAGGGAAAGGAGACAAAGAGCAGTTTCCATCCGGAGAAACTGATCACTTTATTAAATACACATCCTGATCTTTTCGGAACAATGGTCTTCAGGGTGGATGAGATCGTGATCAATTACGGATCCATTTTACTATCCGAATATATTGACGATGAAGAGGATCCGGGTTTGGTGGATTTTACCATCATCTTTGAGGATTTCGATTCGCATCCGGCGGACAGTAGCTTTGATGACCGGTTTCTCTATTCTTCGGAATTCATGTTTGTGCTCAAGGACCTTAAGCGGAAGCTCCGATCGGGATATCTCCTGAATATTGATTCAGCCATGTATGCCTCCCGCCGGAGCGATTTGTTGATCAGGGGCGTTTCCCTCCAGCCCGAGAAACTGGTGCCGGAGGAAAACAGTATTGCCATAACGGCCGGCGTCGTCGATCTGATAGGTATCGAGCTGGAGGAGATCAGGGGGCTTGAAGAGCTGAACCTTGAGGCTGTCGTCGTCAGTGATGGAAGCTTCATCAACTATGTAAACAAAGAAGCAGAAACCAAAACAGATACTACTTCATCGGATAAACTGGATCAGTTGACGCAGCTGATCGGTAATTTCAGACTTGATACTACACGGATCACAAACGTAGATTATCTGCAGATCCACAACCTGAAAGATACCCTTATCCAAGTGGACAGCGTCAACTTCCTTCTGACAGGGATCACTATCGATTCCAGCTCTTTTTCTGACCTTGTGAGAAATATTGGCTACCAGGAGATCAGTTTAAGTACTGCCGGATTATCCATCCACCGGATCATCCCGGAGTTTGCACTGCGATATGAGGACCTGGAATATTCCAATATCGACAGGTTCCTTCACGTTTCAGGACTTCGGATATCCACCGCCGATACCTTGGCAGGACGCCCTGTTTTTGACACAGAGATACCCAAACTCACAGTGGGTGGCCTGGCCTTCGCCAATTTCCGGGAAGAAAAGAAGCATTACCTGACGGTCTCTGTTCAAAATCCCCGTGGAAAGATCCGGCTTCCGGAACAAAGCACCCGGGACAGCATTCCTAAAAGGGAAGAGAGGAAAATCTTCCTCTCCAAATACATCGATCTCAGGAAGCTGGAGGTCAGTAAAGGGGATTTTAATGTAGTCAAACCCGGCGACTTTGAAGTAAATGTAAGTGACCTGGATGTTTTACTCGAAGGTTTTGATCTGCAGCGATTTGAAAAAGACAGTATCCAGTATGGCAGGCTTGCCGTAGGTTACGGAAATGTGGATGGATTGCTTATTCAGCAGCAGATGAATGTCTCCTCAGGTCCCATGCGCTTCGAAGATTCCCGGTTTTCTGTCCGGGACATTTCTGTAGTAAGCAGGCAGGAAGCTATTGGCGGGCGTTTTTACCTGGGTGCGCTCACACTTACGGATTTTAACCTGGACAGGATGATCCACGACAAGGAGTTATCTGTTGGTAAGGTGTTCCTTGTATCCCCGGTACTGCGGCCTGTATTAAACATTCCTGAACGGGACCGTGAAACGGAAGAAAAGAAATCGTTCCGGGAAATTGCCTTTCCGATTTCCCTCTTTATGGACAGTATCTCCGTAACCAATGGGCGAATTGATGGAAATTTGACGGCGAATGAAGAAAAGGTCAGTTTAAGTGCCGGATATACATTACAACTTGGAGGTTTCAGTGCTTCTAAGGATGAATTATTGGTTGATGTGGTCAACAGGATCACATGGAAATATTCCATGCAGGATATCAGCGCCCATGCTGCCGGTCATCAAGTCAGCCTGGATCGATTGGTATTGGATAAATACAAGTCGAATTTCCTGCTGGAAGGGATAGATATCAAAGCGGATCAGGCCGTTACTGCCCAAAAAGTTCGTATAGAACAGTTGGATTTGCCAATTTTAGCGGTCAACGGGCTGGATTATAATCTGATCATCGAAGAAGACAGTGTGAATTTCACCTCGCTCCGGATAGACGATCCCAAGGTAAAAGTGTTTCTGAAAAAGAACCCCAAAGACCTGGAGAGTGTTGAATCTGATAAGCAATTTGACCTTCGCGAAATAGTTTTATTCGATTATGATACAGTTACCATCACAAATCTTAATGCCGGTCTTGTACTCTATGATGATTCCAGTCATGCCACTTTCCGGATCGACAGTATGAACCTGGGGCATCATTTTTCCGGGAAAGAGAAGGCGAATCTTGTCAATTACCTGGATTTCTCAGTTAAGTCAATGCTTTATGAAGATACCCTTCAGGGCAGGCGTATCGAATTATCAAACGGATGGTTGGATCCTGAAATGAAGACATTGCAAATTGATGAATTGAAAGGAAAGGGCAGCAACGGGGATCAAAAGGCTGATATGGAACAATCTCCTGGCATTCAGTTCACTGCCAGGGATGTACTTTTCAAAAATATAAAGGTCAAGGAATCACTTCCCTCCGGGCTTCATATCGATAACCTGAGTTTCGACAACTTATCCCTCGACATTACCGAATCACAGAGGGATGAAGGGAGAAAGACTGACCTGAAGGTCAACCTGGAGATCATGAATCGCTTTTCCAGGATCATGACGCGGCTGAGTCTTGATACCACGGAGATCGGAGGTATCAATGTGCGATTGCATACCATGGATGAAGCACAGGGTCATACCATTAACATTGACAGTATCGGGCTGTTTATTGAAAAGATTTTGCTCGATACCTCCATGATTAACCAGGAGGATCCCGTGCTGATTGACAATCTTACGGTTGATTTGAAAGGAAAATCCCGGATCACAAAGGATAGCCTGTATGAAATGCAAACCGGCAGGTTGCATTATAATTTTCCTTCACGCAAAATAACCCTGGACTCATTTTATGTCGTGCCCCGTTTTGAAGATGAGGAGTTTTTCAAAAGGGCAGTCTATCAAACCGACCGGATCAGGCTTTTTGGAAGGAAGCTGGAAATTAAGAACCTTTACATAGAACAGGTGTTGAATGATGATTTCCTGCACTGCGGAAGTGTGGACATACATGATCTGCAGGCGGATATCTATCGTGACAAGCGGTATCCGCTCAAGCCCGGAATCTATAAAATGTTACCCCGGGAGCAGTTAATGGGACTCAACTCACGGCTTGCCATCGATTCACTTCACATTATCAATGCCTTTCTGAAATACGCGGAAAGGGATGAAAAGGCTGATGAGCCTGGAAATATTTTTATTGACAATATCCAGGGGACGGCTTACAACCTGACCAATAAGC
>JARRQC010000056.1:9688-17681 GCA_037382165.1 bacterium
TCAAGCTGGATATGCAGGGTATGATCAACGGAGAGGCCAGGATGAATGTTGCGGTATTTTTTCCATTGCACAAGGATTCGACAGCCTTCTGGCTGACAGCAAAAACAGAAACCATGGACCTGACCAGCTTGAACTCCATGACGGAGCATCTGCTGGGCATAGGTATCCTGAGGGGAAAGGGGAGTGTGGATGCCCCGCTTATTACCGGCACTGACAGCCTGGCAAAAGGAGAGCTGGTATTCCGCTATAAAAAGCTGAAACTGGCCATGTATAACCGTAAAAAAGCAGAGCTGAACAAGGGGTTTCTGAGTCCGCTGATCAACTTTCTCATCAATGACCTTGTTGTTAATTCCCATAATCCAAGATTTGCACGCAAACCACGGGTAGGTCAGTCATATTTTGTCAGGGATACACGTAAGGGGGTCGTTAATTATCTTTGGAAGAGTGTATTATCGGGCCTGACTTCCACCCTGGGATTCAACAACAAAGAACAAAGGCTTGAAATAAAAGAAGAGCGTAAGAAACGGTGAGGGGATTTTTAAGGATTCTGGGGCCAGGGCTTTTGTATGCCGGAGCAGCGATCGGTGTTTCACACCTGGTACAGTCCACAAGGGCGGGTGCCATGTTCAATTATGAACTGATATGGGTGCTCGTGGTGGCCAACCTGCTGAAATATCCATTTTTTGAATATGGTCCCAGGTATGCCATTGCAACAGGCAGCAACAACCTGCTGAAATATCCATTTTTTGAATATGGTCCCAGGTATGCCATTGCAACAGGCAGCAACCTGGTTGATGGGTACCGGCGGATAGGCTTGTGGGCAGTTATTCTGTTTGCCCTGCTTACCCTTGTATCCATGTTCGTCGTTCAGGCAGCCGTCACTGTCGTTACCGTAGGTTTGCTGGCCAACATCCTCGGCTGGACGATCAAAATCACTGCCCTGAGTGGAATCATACTGGCAATTTCGCTGTTGATCCTTCTTATTGGAAAATACAGTGCCCTGGACAAACTCATCAAATTCATTATCATCCTGTTGGCTCTCTCGACCATGGTAGCCGTTTTCGCTGCACTTGGCATCCATAAGGAGATCAAGCCGGATTCCATAGGTCATTTTCAATGGACACGGGGCGCTGACATTCTTTTCCTCATCTCTTTTATTGGCTGGATGCCCGCACCCATCGATATTTCGGTCTGGTCCTCCATGTGGAACCTGGCCAAAGTGAAAGAACTGGGATATAAACCGGAACTGAACAGCGCTTTGAAAGAGTTCAGGGTGGGGTATATTGGGACGGCCATTCTTGCACTTGGATTTTTAATGCTGGGTGCGCTTATTATGTACGGTTCGGGAGAGACACTTTCCGAAAAGGGAGTTGTATTTGCCGAACAGTTGATAACGATGTACACCACTTCCATTGGCAAGTGGTCATACTGGGTGATCTCCATTGCCGCTTTCACCACAATGTTCAGCACGACCATTACGGTGCTGGATGCCTACGCCAGGGTGCTGAACCCTGTTGTCCGTCATCTTATACCAGGGTGGTGGTCAGGGATAAAGAAGAAAGACAACCTGCAGGTATTCTGGCTGCTGTTGGTTATCCTCGGGGCATTGGTGATCATTGGTTTCGCAGCCACCAGCATGATCAAGATGATCACGGTGGCTACAGTCTTGTCCTTCCTGGTCGCACCGGTGATGGCATGGCTGAATTACAGGGTGGTAACCGATGATCACATGCCTGAAGGGGCCAGGCCGGGCCTGTTTCTGAGGTTGCTTTCATGGACAGGCATCATTTTTCTTGTGGCTTTTTCCCTGATCTATATTTACTCGGCCTTCAACGGCTGATTACCTGTTTTTGAGGAATTCAGCCGTCTGTTGAAAATAGTTCCAGAGGAATTGCTTTTCTGCTTCAGCGATTTCAGATTTGTCCAATGCTGTTTTCATGTTGCGGAGCCAGTTTTCCCTCGCTGCTTCATTGATCGGGAATACCATGTGCCTCATGCGCAGCCTTGGGTGTCCGCGCAGCTGGTTATACCTATCAGGACCGCCCAGGTATTGGACCATAAACAGAAAAAGCCGTTCCTCCGCATGCTTCAGGTCATCCTTATACATGGGCAGCAGAACAGGATCTTTGGGGATCTCCTGGTAGAAATCATGAATCAGTTTCCTGAGTTTTTCCCGGCCTATTTTTTCATACAGGGTGATCTCCATTTCAAAAAGTATAGGTGAAGGCGGCCATAAAGTTCCTGCCCGGGGCTGCAATCCCTGACGAATAGGGTCTGTACCTGTAATTGAGGATGTTCTCCACACCCAGGGAGAGGATAAACACTTCATCCATAAAAGCATAGGATCCCTTGAAATTCAGTGTCCACCATCCGGGTGAGTAGGGATTTCCATTTTCATCCGTGGCATAGAAGTAGGCTTTGTTTCTCTCGGAAAGTGCAAGCTTCTCATAGGAGATCTCTGCATTGTAAACCCCGCTGAGGGCCAATTTCAAACCATTCTGATGGAAAGAGAGTGTGGTGCTCCCATAAACCGGTGGTGCATGCCGCAAAGGGTATCCTTCATCGTCTTCCCCCGTAATGTAGGTAACAATGGACCGCAGGCTGAGAAAATCAACAATACGCCAGTCGATAGCTGCTGTGGCGCCATAAGAGTACGCGCTGCCCGCATTCATCATCGTTTGTACCCTGCTCATCTCTCCGTCATAAGGAATGGAATCCTGACCGTTTAATGTGGTATACCTGCGGACAATGGCATTCACCAGGTAGGAATAGAAGGCGGTGAATTCCATGCGAATATTATCCGGCCTGCCAAAGATGATCCCGGCGTCTATATTATACAGATATTCCGGTTGCAGGTCTTCATTCGGAATGATCACGTTGCCGGGTTCAGAGTCGAAAATTTTGGCCACATCGTCCAGGTTGGGTGCCCTGAAACCGGATGAAAGGTTTGCTTTAAACTGCCATTTGCCCGGCCTGTAGGTCATACCTGCACTGCCTGTAACGGCTGCATTGTTCAGGGTGATGCTTTCGTATGGCAGTTTGTAGAATGTCGTATCGTTGAATAAGGAGTTCAGGTAAGCGTATGTGAATCGCATGCCAGCCTGAAAGGTAAACGGTTTCTCGCTAAAGTTCTTTTTATAGCTCAGGTAAGCGCCGGCCTGGAAACTTGAACTCCCTCCGTCCGGATAACGGCTGGAGATCATCTCGGTCGTTCCGTCATAGATGCTTTCCTGCTCACCAGAGCTTTCCGCATGATTGTAAATGAGCTCAAGGCCATAGAACAAGTGGTTCTCCCATTTCAGCTTTTTCTCAAAGTCTGCATTTCCGGAGAAAATATTTACATTTTCATCTCTTTTTCGAAGCCATTCATCCCGGTATCTTCGGTCATTCCTGCCTTCTTTGACGTTTTGATAAGCCAGGGTAAACACTGCATGGTCATAGGCACGGGTTTTCCTCCTGAAATTCATTTCCAGGCTGTTCATGAGCCACTGCTGGGGATGGTAGTACCATTCCGCATACCGCAGGGTTTCACCTGAATACTGAATAAGTCTGTCATAACGGGGGACATCGCCGGTCTGGGTAAGGTAGAAGGAAAGGGTCCAGTCGATGTCTTTGGTAAACTGCTGTTTTATTTTGGCAATAAAATTCAGCTGGTGGTAACCCGATTGAACCTGCTTGTTGGGATTCTCATTGGCCACTATAGAATCCAGCCCGTTGATACGTTCGACATATTCCGGCCGGGTAGCATAGTCATTATGCATATTTCCCATGAACAGGTCATCAAAATCGGTATAGGAGATCGAGGCCATCATGGACCATCTGTTGTTGTAGAAATTCAGGTCCGCATGTATGGTTTTTTCAAAATCAGCGGAGGCTACCCTTGCCATGGCCGAACCTGATGTACTCCATCGCTCATCGATCCCCAGCAAGGGTCTGAGGGTATGAAAATCGATCACTCCACCCAATGCGTCACTGCCGTAAATGTTGGTGCCCGGCCCAAAGATCACTTCGGCATTTTCAATGCTGTTGACATCTGCCTGCAGGATGTTATGCAGGTTTCCGCTCCGGTATATTATATTATTCATCCTAACACCATCCACGATAAACAGGATCCGGTTGGCTGCAAAACCACGAAGCATCGGGCTGCCTCCTCCAAGCTGAGTTTTCTGGACATAGACCTGCCCGCCGGAGGCCAGCATGTCCGCAGATGTCGCAGGATTCTCAAAGCGGATATCCTTTTTTTCGATCACCTCGATACGGTTGGGGACTTCTTCCCGGTTGGCCTCCCATTTGTTGGCTGACACCACCACTTCGACAAGGTCAACATAGCTGGGTTCCAGTCCGATGCGATAGCCCATTTGTTTCAGCGAAAAAATGCTGATCACGGTCGCCTCATAGGCGGGATGCTGAAAATGCAGCCGGTCCGTCTCATGAAAGTCGTCGATACGAGCAATCCCCAGCTCATTTGTTAGCCCTGTGATTGTTTTCTGGTCATTGTAGAAGAAAACATCCCTGATGGGCTCTCCGCTCTGCTTATTAAAGACAAAAATGTTCTGCGCCGAGGCATTGGCCATCAGTAACAGTAAGAGGATGAGGAAACTGCCAGATCTCATGGAAACATGAAAAATAATTGCCGAATTAAGGTTTGTAACCCCTTTGCTTGGCTGCTTCTTCGAGCCGTTTTTGAAAAGCGGATTTCTTTTTCTTTGGTTTTTTCTTGTTGGCTTCAATTTTTGCCCGAAGTTTATCTTCATTGATGGCATACCTGAAAACAAACATCTGGCCAAAAGTGATGATATTGGCTAAAAAGTAATAATAGCTCAAGCCTGACGCATATTTGTTGAAAATACCCAGGAACATGATCGGCATCAGGTACATCATGGTTTTCATTCCCGGCAGCTGGTTGCTCTGCTGCCCCATCATCTGGTTGTTGAGGTAGGTGTAAAGAATGGTTGACACCGTCATCAGTAAAGTGAATAAACTGACATGATCTCCGTAAAAGGGAATGTTAAACGGCAGACTCATGATGGAGTCATAACTTGACAGGTCATGTGCCCAAAGGAAGGACTGTTGCCTGAGTTCAATGGAGGAGGGGAAAAACCTGAACATGGCGAAAAGGATGGGCATCTGCAAAAGCATCGGTACGCAGCCGGAAGCCGGATTTGCCCCCGCCGACTTATAGAGCTGCATCACCGCCTTCTGCTTTTCCATCGCGTCTTCCTTTTTCGGGTATTTCTTCGACAATTCATCAACCTCAGGTTTCAGCACACGCATTTTTGCAGAGGACATATAGGTCTTATATGCTATCGGGAACAATACGATCTTCAACAGGATTGTAAGGATCAGGATGACGATTCCGTAGTTCCAGCCATAGCCTCCCAGCCAGTCAAAGACCGGAATGACGATATACTGATTGATCCAGGAAAGAAGGAAAAAACTCCAGCCAATGGGAATTTGTCTTTCCAGCTCCAGGTCATAGGATTTAAGGGTATTGAATTTATTGGGACCCATATAGAAAGAAAGCGGAATGCTTGTGTTCCCGGTAAAATTCAGCGGGAGTACAACATTCGCTTCCATCGATTTCAGGAACCTGTCGTAAGGCGGCTGTTCAGGATCGACGGTTTCCAGTTCTGCACTCTCGAAATATTCGCCCGCGATCATTGCAGAGCTGAAGAAACGTTGCTTAAAGGAAAGCCATTTCAACCGCGTTTTGATTTGTTCCTCATCGCTTCCGCTTTCTGACAGATAATCTACATCATCTCCATAAAACTTATAATAGATCGTAGAGCCGTTAAACTGGTCTACACTGATCTCCTGCCTGAGGAGGTCAGCCCTCCAGCGCAGGTCGACAGAGCTGGTGGTGGCGGATATGATGCCGTCCATGTTTACGATGTTTATCGTAACATCGTACATATAATTGTTTCCCTTGAAGTTGTAGAGGTATTCGATGTAACGTCCGGGATCGATTTCACCCTCTCCCGCGTCTGCGTAAAGCCGCATACTTAATTCCACGCTGTCTCTTCCACTGACCGCAAGCTCCGAAAGGGAGGAGGGTTTGAAAATCAGTTTGGCAGTATTAATGGCCCTGTTTTGAGCAAAAAAGGAAAGCCCGAACTGCGTGTTTTCAGTATTGAACAGGCGAAGCGGCAGGGAATCATAAGTCTGGTAGTCCTTCAGTGTGGCATTCACGATGAAACCGCCGCGTGTATTGATCTCGTAGATGACCAGGTCAGTTTCCACCCTGATGATCTCATCCTCACCCTCTGCAGCATTGGCAAACACGGCGTACTTGCTTTGCCGTTCCAGGTAGTCTTCTGTGGACCTGGAAGTGTCATTCTCCTGCTCCACAACAAGTGGTTCCTCCTCTTCTGCCTGTTGTTGCCTGGCCCTCTCCTCTTCAGCTTGCTGCTGGGCCTCCTGTCTCTCCTGATTAACAGCAGCAATGCTGTCCTGAACCCTTTGCCTTTCGGCGAGTTCTTCACTGGATGGCTGCATATAAACCATCCATACGATCATGATGGCGGCAATCAGAATAAATCCAATGGTGGAATTCCTGTTCATCTCTCGTTCTTGTAAAAGGCTGCAAAGTTAACCAGAATTGTGAAACCCTCACCCGAAACAATCAGCGGCTTTGACATCTACTAAGTTGTTCACTGCCAGCACATGGAATGACGGGAAATAACAATATGTGCATTCAAGACGGTAAGTTTCTAAAAATAAAACAAAAAAACACTTGACAAATAGTAAAAAAAGTTATATCATTGTGATATCAAAATAATACTATTTTTAAATTTACGATCATGCAAAAAGAAATAGAATTTAAACCCGTATCAGGTTACCTCATGTTGTCCGTGGTCCTGATATTGATCATTTTCCCTGTGCTGGGAATGATCTTTGTAAAAATGATCTGGCTGGTGGCATTCCTCGCCCTGGGTGTTTTCCTGATCCCTGGACTTGTGATTGTGAATCCGAATGAATCCAGCGTACTTGTCCTTTTCGGAGCATACAAAGGGACGATCCGTTCCAATGGTTTCTGGTGGGTCAATCCGTTCTTTGTGAAAAAGAAAATCTCACTGCGTGCACGCAATCTTGACAGTGACCGCATCAAGGTAAATGATAAGATCGGTAATCCGATAAAGATTGGCGTTGTCATGGTTTGGCGGGTAATGAATACCTATAAAGCAGCTTTCGAGGTGGATGACTATGTAAGTTTTGTTGACATCCAGAGTGAAGCGGCGGTACGAAAACTTGCCGGGCATTATCCCTATGACAATTTTGAAGATGAAGATGCGGAGATCACCCTCAGGAGTGGGGGAGAGGAGGTGAACCAGAAACTGGAGGAAGAGATCTCCCAACGACTTGAAATTGCCGGAATTGAAGTGATTGAAGCCCGTGTAAACTACATTGCTTATGCTGAAGAGATTGCCGGGGCGATGCTCAAGCGTCAGCAGGCTACGGCCATTGTTGCCGCCCGTACCAAGATCGTGGAAGGGGCCGTGGGCATGGTAGAGATGGCACTTGAATCACTTTCCCAAAAGAAGATCATCAACCTGGATGAAGAAAGGAAAGCGACTATGGTCAGCAACCTGATGGTCGTGTTGACCTCCGACAAGGATGTTTCGCCTGTCATAAACACGGGCAGTATTTACTAATTGAACGGGATAATGAAGAACGCTTCCCGACAGGTTTGCCGGAAAGTGAGGATGAAGAATGATGAGAAGAGTATATTTTAAGGAAGAACAACGATTTACACAGGTATGGCTATGGGTCGTGCTGATCGTTACCGCTGTGGGTGCTATCCTTCCGGTGGTAGTGGCTTTGTATGCCCAGCTGGTAGAAGGCAGGCAGTTTGGGGAAAACCCTTCATCAAATGTTACCTTGCTGATCACTTTTTTCATCGTGCTGGGTTTCTCTGTGGGGGTTATTCTGCTCTTCTGGAAGACGAGGTTGATAACGGTAGTGGATAATCAGGCGATTCAGGTTCGGTTTCCTC
>JARRQC010000057.1:0-9553 GCA_037382165.1 bacterium
GGCAGCTGAAAAAAATCCGATAAATAACAGGAAAGTGATGATTTCCCCTTTGGAAAGGAAAAATTGAGAACACAAAGGCTTGCGGGTACAGGTCAGCACAATCAATAAAGTTTTTAGTCAGCGCAATTTACAAAATATTGTCTCGGATTCGCTGACCGGGGTAAGGTGTGTCAATTCCAGCTGAAGGCTGAAAGATGCTTTCTGACAAGATTTTCATAGTATTCGGATATTTTATTGGCGAGAGGATTTGGAACCATGAATTCAACATTGTCAATTTTCCTGACAGGCAATACGCCTTTTGAAGTGCTGCTGATAAAGCAGGATTCATAATGCATGATATCAGCTAATGAGATGATGCTTTCCTGGAAAGGTATCCCGTTCCTTTTAACAAGATCGATAATCTTCTCTCTTGTAATGCCCTGCAGGACAAGCGCTTCGGTTGGGGTGCTTAATGTATCCCCCTTTATAAAGAAAATGTTGGAACGATGACATTCGGTAACCAGTTCTTCTGAGTTGACCAGCAAAACCTCGGTAACTTCTTCTTTTTCGATAATTTCCTCTGCCATAAACCTTACCGGAAGATTTGCCCTTTTGGAATGCGGGTTGAACCTTGCAGCCTTCAGGGTAACCAGATTTACACCTGCTTGGTATTCTTGTACTGTGGGGTAAGTCGCTGGTGTTATCCAGGCTGCGAACAGGGGAGTCGCTATGGAATTCGACAGGTATTGAAACCTGATGTTACCCTGTTTCAATCCATTGGACTGGATTAATTTTTTCAGTTTGAATTTCAGGCTGTCCGCAGCGAAAGGTATACTGTATTTTTCAAGTGATGCTGAAAGGTAAAACCGGCGGATATGTTCTTCCAGGAAGAGTGGTATGCCATTTATTACCCTGAAAACTTCATAAATACCCTTTCCCTCCCTGAGGAGATCCGGATTGAATTCGCAGGCATGGCGCAATTCGTCATTCAGGATAAAATAATTCAGTAAACAGTTTTCCGTACTCATTGCCATTCTGATTTCAATAGGCCATAGACCTCCAGGTCGGTAAATCTGCCGTTCAGCAATTCCCCTTCTTTCTCAGTACCTTCGAAACGAAAGCCCAGGCGCAAAGGTATTGCTTTGCTTTTCTCATTTTTACTGGCGACTTTAATGGTGATACGGTTAAGCCCCATTTTTTGAAAGGCATGATCAACTAACAACCTGCATGCGGAAGTCATAATGCCTTTGCCGGTCATCTCTTCTGTAAGCCAGTAGCCGATCTCAGATTTCCTGTTGACTTTGTCTATTTCCTTGAGTGCCACCAGTCCGGCAAAATTCTTTTGATACCAGATCTCGAAGATCTCATCTTTCTTCTCGCAGCTGGAATCCAGCACCATGCTGATAAAACGCTTTGTGTCTGAAACTGATCGGGTATGATGGGCAAAAGGAAGCCATTTTCCGAGGTGGTTCCTGGAACCGTCAATGGCCTGGAAGATCATATTCGCTGAAGTTCGCTGCAAAGGCCGAAGTCTTATCCCGTAGACTTCATCAATCGTCATCTGATACCGGGCTGCGATTGGTAAAGTAATCAGCTATTATTTCTTTTGCCTCCTGCTCATTTTCAGATTCAACAAAGACAAAGACAGCATCCCCGGCGGCATACGCCCATCCGGCTTTGAGACTTTCCTGGAGCGGATCTTTGAGGAGGGAGCCAATCTGATTTTCCTTTAAAATTTCCTGCACCCAAAGTGCTTCGGTTCTGGGACCTGTATATACCTTGACAATATCCCTGGCCATAGTAGCTTTATTATGTATAACAATCTTGGTTAAAAATAGCATTTTCTACAGGAAATCAACCGCACTCCCCAAATAAAATACGTCTGGGATTGACCGGGCTATTTGTTCAGCTTGATAATGGCAAAGACCATGACCGCAGCGCTGAACAGCTGCACAGGCGTAAGCAGGCTGTCATTGATCAGGTAGTCGAAAAGAATCGCAGAAATGGGAAAGAGAAGTTCACTGATGGTAGCGATAATAGCTTTCACCCTTCTTAAACCGTAGTAATAAATAAAAATCGCTCCTGAACCTGTTGTAATGCCGATGAGCAAAATAATAAGCCAGTTTTCCCGGGTTGCCTGCTTGAATTCCATCAGGCTGCCGCTGACCAGTACAAGGAAAGTCATGATAAGGGTTGTATAGAAATAGCGGTAAAAAGTGGCTGTAATGAAATTATGTGACATCAGGATTTTTTTGGAGAAGACCGTGGAACTACCAAAGGAAAAGGCGGCAAGTAGTGCATACAGGGCAGCATAGATGGTGTTGGGATGGCTTTCAACATTCGGGAGGGAGAAACCGAAGGTAAGGAAATAACTGGCGATGATCGCTAACCCGGCCCACAAAGCGAATCCGCTACGGATCTTTTCTTTCAGCAGGATGTACGCCAGGATGATGGCAAATATCGGCTGGAGTTTCTGCAGTAGAACCACAACCGACAGCTGTTCAAAGTTTACCAGGAAGAGCGCCCTGACGATGGCTATGGTGCCCAGCGCCCCGCCAAATAAAGAGATCAGAAAAAAGGTGATATGGTCCTGTCTCAGGAAATGACGCAGGTGGCGATATTGCCTGTAGAGGAACAGGTTCATCAACAGAAAAGGGGTGAGGTGTAGCACGAATACTACAAATATGACATGCAGGTTGTTGAGCCTTGGTGTGAGCACAACACCGTCAAATCCCCAGAGGATGGCCGAAATGCTAATGGCAATCGTTCCGCGGATGGCCTGGTTGCTTCCGTTGTTCATCTTGAAATAAGAGGCAAAAATAGGTAAAAGGTCAAGAGAATCACAGCGTATGGAAATTCCCGCGTATAAACCTTTGCACAAGCATACTATTCAATGCCGGGGAAGAACTCCACGTACTGTACCTTCAGATCGGGAAAGGATTCTACCACCTGAACCTTGAAATCAGGAAAAGATTCCACCACCTGCCATTCTCCGCAGTCATCCGGAAAGGATTCCACAAGCTTCACCTTGATGTCTGGGAATGATTCCACGATCTCGATCCTGATGTCGGGGAATGATTCGACAAACTGAACCCTGCCTTTCAAAGGGATCCCATTCCACTCACATGGTTCATCATCTATCGTGGTGCATACTTTCTCTGAACTTCCGGGTGCGCAATCTGTGGGGAAAGTTCCCATAAAGGCAAACAACGCAGTACTCAGGAAGAAGGGAATCAGGTATTTTGTCACTTTATCGCATCAATTGAAAGACATTACAAAAGTAAGATCTTTCATAAATCAGCCGGAATATTGTTATTCTGTAATCCAGGCAATGATTTTCTCGTCATCAGGTTTAACCTGCGGATTCATGACATGTTCGAGTGTGCCGTCCTCGCCGATGAGGTATTTCTGGAAATTCCACTTTACTTTGGAACTGGATTGTCCGTTAAGCTCCTCATCAGTCAGCCACTGATAGATGGGCGCCATGTCGTTGCCCTTCACAGATATTTTTGACATCATGGGGAAAGTGACACCATATTCCAGTGAGCAGAACGCTTTGATCTCTTCATTGGTTCCCGGTTCCTGGTTCATGAAATTATTGGCCGGGAATCCCACAATTTCAAAATCTTCGCCGCCATATTTTTCATATACTTCCTCAAGCTGCTGATATTGAGGTGTTAAACCACATTTAGAAGCCACATTGACAACCATGATCTTTTTGCCCTTCAGACTGGCAAATGAAAATTCGTTTCCATCAATATCCTGAACGGTAAAATCATAGATGGAGGTGGATTGAGAAAGCCCCATTATGGGAATGAGCAGGAGAATGAGGAATAAATGCTTTACTGTTTTCATAGAATAGTTTTTCAGACAACAAAGCTAAAGATTAAAAGTTCACAGGTGTTCATGGTTTGCAACCCTTCGGCCAATACCTTGTCATTAGACTGAATGATTCATTCTTGCACGGTTAGCCGGCCGGCTTTTTATCAGACAAGAAAGATCAGGCCCTTTTACAGAGAAGTATTGGATTTGAAAAATGAAAATCATGTACAAATACCTTTCCGGAACGTACTTCTGTATCAGTAATAAACCCAATTTTATACTTGGCTTGCTTTTGGTTATCCTGATGGCGGTTTTGTCAATGGCATTTACACGGACAGCCCCCGCGGAACCGGCAGATCAAAAAATTCATTATCCCGCTGGGGGGATGACTCCGTAGGTTTCCTATGTGAATTTTCAGGAATAATTTCGATTACCTGAAAATAACCTAAAATTCTATACTACCTTTAATCGAGCAGCTATATTTTCCATCACGGTTTCCTGGTTAACCGGGCGCTGATGGGATAATGATCAGAATAATTCACTCTTTCACGCGAAAATCCCTCGGTCACGAAGTTGTTATCATGCATGATATAGTCTATACGAAGCAGCGGGATCTGTCCCGCATAAGTTATGCCGAATCCATTCCCTTCACTGGTAAACGTATCTTCACAGAACCGGGAGATCTGGCTGTAGGTGTAGGATGAGGGCGTGTCATTAAAGTCTCCGGCGAGGATAAAAGGATAGGGGCATTCCTTCATATCCTGAAGGAGAAAACCCAACTGGCGGACCCTGAGTTTAAATGCTTCCGATAGTTTTGCATAGATTCGCCCCGCTTTCAGGGCAATTTCTTTTTCATCATTACCCGCATGGACAACAAAATCGATATCGGAATGGGTCAGCTGAATACTGGCCAGGTGAATATTGTAGAAACGAACGGTGTCTTTATTGATTAACAAATCGGTATATATCCCGAATGTCCGGCTCCCTTCAAATTTCAATTTACCCTTGTTGATCGCCTGATATTTTGAGAAGATGACAAGCCCCGTGATCTGATCGAAACGCGGGTTGAAATAACTTTCATAATAATAGGATTGACTCTGCAGTTTTCTTTTCATTTCTGCCAGCGGCTCATATAAAGTTTTACCATGGCCGTGGTATTCCTGCAGGCAGACTACATGTGCATCCTGTTCTACAAGGAATTCATTGATATCTACTTTGTTCTTCTGCATATCTTCATCAGAAGCATCGAGGCCAAAGCGCTGGATATTATAACTCAAGACCTTACATGCAGATGTATCCGTATCGGCCGTTTGTGCAAAAGCGAACCTGAGATTGTCGGAAAGCGTACCAAAAGAAAGGATGATCAAAGCTATCGAAAGGAGAGAAAAAACAGGTTTGACAAACCACCAGAAAAACACGAAAAACAGGTTGACCAATAGAAACTGTGGATAGATCAATGCAAAAATAGCAAAGAACGAAGTCGTCTCCGGGTTGACATGACCAGCAAGGAGTGAAAACAGATATCCTGTAGCAAAAAGGATATTCAGGATAATGAATATCCTAGTCAATATGGATGTTCTCTTCTTTTTACGGGTCATAAGAAGTTATCTGTCAACAAATGAGCGGAAAAAGATTTCCTTTCTTAAAAGGTATTTTGCTCAATTATTCAGCGAATTTCTAAAAAAGGAGCGAATGAAGTAATTAATTTCTTTGTGAACTGGATGCCGGATTCCTTCACCCGCATAGATCAGTCTTTTTTACTGCTTTTAAACAGCAATTCCTTTTCGGCTTTTGTCAGGCTGTCGTAGCCTCCTTTGGATATTTTCTCCAGGATCCTGTCGATCTCTTCCTGTTCAGCTGCTTTTCGTTTATTGAATTCTTCATCACTCATCGGACGGCTTTCCTTATTGCGGAAGGTGTCAAATTTCTTGCTTTTCCTGGTTGAACTGCTGAAGGTAATCCGGTAGCGATCGAAGATCCGGTAAAAATCATGACCTCCGCGAAGCGCAAAGGCATAAATGAATCCCCAAAAAGCCCCGCCGAGGTGACCAATATGTCCTCCCGCATTACCCGATGGGATGCTGAGAATATCGATTACCACAAAAACGATAGCGATATACTTCAGCTTTACACGGCCGATCAGCAAAAGGTGTATCGAGTAATCCGGTACGTAAGTGGCAATAGCGATCAGGATGGCTAATCCGGAAGCGGATGCGCCGAGCAATATAGAATACTGCTTGGTTTCCTGGAATACAGGGAAGATATTGAAAGCGATCACGAAAAATACCGCACCGGTTAGTCCGCCGAGGATATAGGTCCACAACAGCTTTTTCTCGTTCAGGTATTCCAGGAAGATAATACCTCCGACGTAGATCATGAAAAGGTTTACCAGGATATGGAAGAACTCCTGGTGGAGAAACATATAAGTCAGCAGGGTCCAGGGTTTGAATGCCAGGTCCGAAAGGTTCGAAGGAAGTGCAAGCAGCCAGATCACGGGATTTCTTGGCGAAAGCATGGTCTCCACCGAAAAAAGCATAATGACCAGATCGATGATGGCAACAAGTCCGAAAACCAGCAGGTTGATCAGCATTATCCTTGAAAGAACATTCCGGCTGAGGAATATCTTGCGGAAAATGTCACCGATATTTCGCTGGGGTTGATGTCTGTGATGACCGAACATAATATACCTTAGTACAGGGTTCCTTTTTTCTTCCAGTATTTGATCACAAGAAAGCCAAAGACCATCCCGCCTAAATGCGCAAAGTGAGCCACATTATCTCCCGGGTTGTTGGCAAAGCCCGAATACAGTTCCAGGGCTCCGTAGATCATGACAAAATATTTGGCTTTTATCGGTATGGCAAAGTATATATAAATCAGGGAGTTAGGAAACATCATCCCGAAGGCAAGCAAAATACCGAACACGGCTCCGGATGCACCGATCGTAGGGGTGTGCAGTAAGATGTTAAGTTTCCCCATGAGCTCATCCTGGTAATTCATACCCCGTTCGAGTACGGTGAGTCCTTCCTTGTAGACCAGGTTGATCTCTTCGGGCTGCATGTCAGGAATCAACATGGAGACCCTGATCCAGGTTACCAGAAGATGTATCAAACCCGCCCCGATCCCGGTAATGAGGTAATAATTTAAAAACCGTTTGGGACCCCATACATTTTCAAGCACATTTCCGAACATCCACAGGGCGAACATGTTAAAGAAGATATGTGCAATTCCCCCATGCATGAACATGTAGGAGACCAATTGCCAAACACCGAAATTTCCGGTTCCGGGATAATGTAGCCCGAATAAATCCACCATATCGATCTTTACCGATGAGGCGAGAGCGAAGGTGGCAAGAAAGAATAAGCCATTGATTATCAATAGATTCTTTACCACCATGGGTAGCATATTGAAGCCTCCCGGCCGAAATTGCTGGATCATGTTCTATTGCTTGTTAATTCCTTTTTGTATTGAAAATACGGCGAACCGTCTCCATCCAGCCCGACAATAAACGTACCGAATTTTCATTCCCTGTCACTTTTTCATCAGTTTTTCAAGCTCTTCTTGGACAAGCACCTTTATAATTCGTTTCCCGTCCGGTGAAACTTCCGGTACCTGACATGAGAAAAGCCGGTCAAAAATATCCTCCATCTCTGTCTCTGAAAGCTTCTTTCCCTCTTTCATGGAATTGCTGACGGCAAGCGACCGCGCTAAATTAACGCTTTTGTCATAATTGATATCCCGGGCATGCTGCTTGTGGTTTTCAACGATCTTTTCCAGCGCAAGCGTAATGTCGTTTTCATGCATATCGGCAGGGATGCCGTTCACGACAAAGCTGCTGCCGCCAAATGTCTCGATATGGAAGCCCAGCCGGGAGAGGTCGTTGAGGAGCGTTCGCAATACTTCGGCTTCTCCGGCGGAAAATTGCAGATTATACGGAAAAAGTTGTTGCTGTGATGCCTGCCCTTTTCCTGACAGCTGTTTAAAATACTGCTCGTACAGAATCCTTTCATGTGCCCGCTGCTGGTCAATAAACATCAGTCCCGATTTGATGTTGGTCAGGATGTATCTGTTCTGAACCTGGAAGAACCGGCCCCTGGATGCAGCCATAGGTTTGCCGCCGGTTGATAATTCATCAGGGCCTTCACCTGTATCCCGGTCTCCGGAGGGAGTGTCACCGTAGAGTTTCTGCCAGCCCGTATCTGCTGGTTGCCTGCGTGGAAATGTAGTATCCCCGGTTTTGCCTTTGTTGAAAGGATTGTAATCCGGATCGATTTTTACGGTTGGCTTTTTTAGGTCATCACCGGGAGAGGTAACGAAAACCTGCTCAATAGACGGATCCAGATCAAAATCAATGGTAGGGGAAAGACTGTGCAGACCTATGGATTTTTTTACCGCAGCCTGCAGTACCCCGTAAACGAGTCTTGCATCGCGAAAGTTTACCTCCGTTTTTGTGGGATGGATATTGATATCTATCTCTTTGGTATCCATCTCGATATTCAAAAAGTAGCTTGGGTAGGCATCCGTGGGGATCAGCTCAGTGTAGGTATTGGCCACCGCATGATTGAGGTAGGCATGTTTGATGAATCGGTTGTTGACAAAAAAGTATTGCTCTCCGCGTGTTTTTCGTGCGAATTCAGGCTTGCCAATGAAACCGCTGATGCGAAGGGACTGGGTGGATTGATCCACAGGAAGCAACCTTTCGTTGTAATGGTTGCCAAACAATCCCAGTATTCTTGATTTCAGGCTGCCTGCCGGCAATTTAAAGACCGGTTTGTCATTGTGTATCATACCGAAGGAAATCTCAGGCTGGAACAAGGCAACCCGGGTAAATTCCTCAATGATGTGGCGTGTTTCCGCGGTATTTGACTTGAGGAAGTTCCTTCGGGCCGGCACATTGAAGAAGAGGTTCTTGACCAGTATATTGGTGCCGGAAGCACACGGACACGGTTCCTGGCTTTTCACCTCTGATCCCTCAATTTTCAGACAGGTGCCCAGCTCATCCTCATGCTGTCTGGTCTTTACCTCGACATGGGCGATAGCCGCGATCGAGGCAAGTGCTTCACCCCTGAACCCCAGGGTTCTTATGGCAAACAAGTCATTGGCATCTGATATCTTGGATGTGGCATGCCTTTCAAAACTCATCCGGGCATCGATGGGAGACATGCCACAACCGTTATCAATGACCTGTATGAGTGATTTTCCGGCATCCCTGATCACCAGTTCGATTTGTGTAGCTCCTGCATCCAGTGAATTCTCCATCAACTCCTTCACAGCGGAAGCCGGGCGCTGGATGACCTCGCCGGCTGCGATCTGGTTGGCTACTGAATCCGGAAGTAGTTTGATGATGTTCGACATGAAATCTGGCGTCGTTTGGCTTTTAAAAAATTATTTTGCGGTTTACTATTTAATGATGATCAGCAGGGACTTTCATGAAAGTCATAGGGGAAATTCCCGGAAAAATCTATCTGCCGACGCCGAACAGGGCGACCAGTTTATTCACAAAATCGGTGAAAAACACTACATATATACCACCGATGATGACAAATCCATAAAAGGCATAATAAATATAACTGCTGAGGTTCTTGCTTTTCTCCTGGTTGCTGCCGTGTCTCCACCTTCGTTTCATCTGGTAACGCAGACTTTCCTGGTGAGAAAGTTTTGAATCGAGGCCCAGTTCGGCTTTACGCTGTTCCAGTCGTTCCTTTTCTTCATCGTAATATCGTGGTTTGTAATTGAACCTCTTCGGTTTGGGTGT